>NZ_QGMX01000012.1 GCF_003336745.1 Thermus caldifontis
CGAGATCTACACGAAGGATGTAAAAGATTTCCCCAATATCCACTTTGACCGCCACCTATACCTCCCCCTGCTGAAAAGCGACCGTCGCGTGAAAAGCACCCCGCCGGCACTGAACGAAGGGGAGGCCAAGTTTGTCACAGATTTGCGAAGCTTCCTGCAGGCCCATGGGTCAGAGTTTGAGGACAAGGAGGTCTTCTTGCTGCGGAACCTGGCTCGCGGCAAGGGGCTTGGCTTTTTTGACCCTGGGGAGGGTGAAGCCTTCTATCCCGACTTCATCTTGTGGGTGCTTCAGGACAGGCAGCAGTGGATAGCCTTTATTGACCCCCATGGCCTGCGCATGGCTCGAGGCGGCTTCCATGATCCAAAAGTGAGGTTGCGCGAGTACCTAAAGGCATTAGAGCCAAGGCTACAACAGGAACTTAAGGACAGGCAACAGGGTGGGTGTGGGCCAGGGGAGGTGCATTTGACCTCCTTTATCCTCTCCACGAGCCCCTTTGAGGAAATCAGAAAAACCTTCGGCACGGGGCAGCACTCAAAGGAGGAATTTAAGGAGCACAACATCTTGTTCATGGAGGATGACCAGTATATTGCCAAGCTGTTCCAGAAACTTCTGGATGAGACCGATGTATGACGTGGGCTGCGCGTACGTTCCGTAGACCTTTGAGGGCGTCAAGGGCCCTGGCCCCTATCCTCCCGGGAAGCGTCTAGCGTCCCCAGCGCCGGATGGACCACCAGGCGGGGCCTATCGGCCCCTTGTCCCTCCTACTCCTTTGGTCCGGATGGGATGGGTGCGGGAAGCGCGACCTGCCGTTTGGGCCCCCAAAGGGGCCTCCCCTCTCACCCCTCCGGCAGCAGCACCTCAGTCTCCCCCTTCCCCAGCACCTCCCGCCAGGCATGGGGATGCTCCGTGTGGATGGGAAGAAGGTAGCGGGGCCGCAGGCGCCTCACCACCTCCACCAGGTCCCCCTCGGGGGCGTGGCCCGAGGTGTGGTAGGGGTTGTCCACCTCCGCCGCCTCCGGGGGCAGGCTGGCCAGGCTTGGAGGGTGGAGCTGGAAGTCCAGGGCCTTAAGCCAGTTGAGGAGCACCTTCAGGTCCAGGATCTGCTCCTGGTCCGCCCAGTAGGAGTTGCTGAACACGTAGATGCCCTGCTTAGAGGTGCGGCCCAGCCGGGACTCCAGGAGCCTCAGGTCCAGGAGGCGATTCACCTCGTAGAAGCCAAAGGCCAGGAGGTAGGCCCCGGGGTCCTGGGCGATAGCCTCTAGGGTCACGGCCCTGGCCCCGGCCTCCTTCCAGAGGGCCTCTTCCCAGCCCTCCTGCCGGGCCTTGGCCTCCTGGAGGACCAGGACCCTCCCCAGGACCCCCTGCCACAGGAGCTCCACCTCCCCCAGTCCCCATAGGAGGTAGGCGTCCTTGGGGGTGACCACCAGCCTGCGGCCCAGCTCCTCTGCCACCTCCAGGGTGGAGAGGAGGCGTTCCAGGTTGCGGGGGGCAAAGTCCACGGCGATGGGGACATCGGGGTGCCTGGCCAGGAGGCGGTGGAGGTTTTCCCTCACTTCCTCCTCCGTGCGGGCCTTCCCCGGGCTTCCCAGCCGGGTGCCCTCCATCAGGAGGAGGAAGACCTCCCGCCCCTTCAGGGCCTGGAGGAAGGCCTCGGTTCTGAAGGCCCAGCGGCCGTGCCGGCGCAGGTCCCCGGTGTAGACCACCAGGCCCTCGGGGGTATCCACCGCGTAGGCCAGGGCCCCGGGGATGGAGTGGTCCACGGGGAAGGCTTCCACCCGGAAGGGACCCAGGGAGAGGGGGGAGGAGGCCTCCTGCCAGGGGTGGCCCTCCAGGGACTTGGTCTTGGCGGGGCTTTTCTGGGGAAAAGTCCGGAGCCCCCCGTGGAGGAGGCGGAAGGGGCGGCGCAGGTAGGCCTTTCGGTCCCCCCCCAGCACCCCTTGCGCATTAAGGGCCCTTGGGCTCAGGTAGGTGGCTTCCCCCTCCACTCCCACCCGGGAGGTATCCTGCATGGCCTTGGCGATGGCGGCGGTGGCGGCGCTGGCCACCACCGGGAGGTCCTGGCGCAGGTAGCCCAGGCTCCCCGTGTGGTCCAGGTGGGCGTGGGAGAGGAGGAGGGCCAGGACCCTCTCCCCGTCCACACCCTCCCTGAGGAGCCCCCGCTCCAGGTCCGAGGGGAAGAGGGTATCCCCCGCCCCCTCCCGGTAGAGGCCCCGGATGGGGGGCAGGAGGCCCAAGGCCAGGAGGTCCCGGAGGCCCAGCCGGTCCCGGGGCCCCAGGAACTCGGTGAAGTGCCCTCCCCAACGGCCAAAGGGCTTGCCGAAGTCCAGGAGGAGGCTCCCCCCCTCCGCCTCCAGGAGGATCTGGTTTCCCCCGATCTCTCCCCAACCTCCCCAGACGTGGACTGCCAGGCTCCCCAGGGAGAACCTTTTCATAGAGAACCCCTCCTTGGCGGCATTCTACCCCCTGGGGTAGGATGGGGCGGAAGGAGGGAATATGAGCTTACCTATTCGGCTAACCGACCTGGGCTCACAGGAGGCCCACCAGCTGGACTTCACCCGGGAGGCTCTCTGGGAGCGCATGGACCCGGGGATGGGCCGGAAGGCCGTCTCCCTTCCCGTTTTCCTGGTGAACCCGGGGCAGATGGACCTCCTCTACCCCCAGGAGCGCCTCCGGTTCCTGGACCCGGAGGCAGTGCGCAACTGGGTCCGGCGGCAGAGGGAGAGGAGGAGGGAAAGGGAGGAGGTCGGGGAGGAGGATGCCCTCCGGGGCCTGGAGGCGGTGGAAGGGGAGGGATATAGGCGGTACAAGGAGGTGGTGGCCGTGGGCCTCTACCTGGGGGACCCTCCCGCGGATGCCTTGTGGAGCAGGTTGCTCTCCCAGGGCGATGCCCCCTCCCTTCCCAAGCCCGACGGCCCGGCCATCTTCCTCTGCCCGGAGCGGATCCTGGATTGGGCATACAGGGTTGGGGTGGACCCCCAGCTGGTCCTGGACAAGGTGTACTACCACGAGCTAGCCCACGCCCTCATGGACACCGGCCCCACCCCTTACAAGGAGCTTTGGGGCCGGATCGTGGAGGAGAGCCTGGCCAACTGGGTGGCCTTTGACCGCTTCCGGGGCAGGGAGGCCCGCTGGGTGCAGCGGCTCATCCAGGACCAGCCCCCCGAGTACCAGGGGTACGCCCACCTGGGGGAGGCCCTTAGGGTCCTTCCCCAGGTGGAGGCGGTTTTGAAGGAAGTCCTTTGGCGCCTGCGCTACTTCCGGCCCTTTTGGAAGGAGTGGCTGGATTGGTGGGAGTGGGCGGCGGAACGGGGCCTACCTCCTGTGGGGCTTGGGGATTTCCTTCCCCGAGACTTTAAGGAGGGCGATAGGGCTTCCGGCTGGGTGTACCGGGCCTGGACAGGGGCTAAACGAGGCCGGATGGACCAGGAGTTCTGGGCCGTCTACGCCCACCACCTGCTCCTGGAGGCATTTGCTTAAGGAGGTGAGGCATGGAGCTCAGTGAGATTTTTATTCAGGAGCTCTTACCCCTGGGTTCTGCGCCCCGAGGCCGAGGTCATCCTCGCTGCTCACCTGGACACAGTCGACTATGTCCAGGAAGCTGACGACTGGTCATTTTCGCAAGGCATCCTGAGGGGAAAGAATGGTGCCATATTTGCGGACGACAAAGCCAGGGTAGCCCTGGTCCTGTACCTCCACTCCCTTTTGCCGTAGATGGGCTTTGCCCTGTTCCTGGGAGAGGAGAAGTTGGGACATATCGCAGGCGACAAGGCTGGGCGCACGGATAGCTACACCTTTAGAGACGTCGTCCCCGAATGCTTGAACGTGGCTGTGGGCTACAACCGCCCACATGAGGAAGACGACGAACAGGACATAGATTATCTGGATGCACTAGGGGATCGGCTTACCCAGGTTCCGTGGGAGAGCTTCCCCGTGCGTAGATTCCGGCGCTAAGCCAGGGATGCCCTGCATCCTGGGAAGACTGGACGGTTGGGGAACAGAGGGCACAGGCAGCTGATGCTGGAGGTTTCTCAACGAGTTCCAGTTGACCTTCCCCTGGCTTCAACCCTCGGTCTCGACAACTGTCAGTGTAGCAACCTGGATTAAACTAATGAGTAAATGGCTGATAATTGGAGGGAAACAGTTAAAGCCGAAGCGCTCCATTTACTCGGGAGGAACGAGGGCCCTAAGGTGGAGTTCAAAAGGAGCTACCCTGGTGACGATAAGATGGCCAAGCTCGTTTCAGCTATCGCCAACACGGATGACACGGACGGCGGGATCTACGCCAACGAGAAGTTTCGCAACCATGGCTTCATCCTGATTGGGGTAGAGGGCGGTCAGGTTGTCGGTTACGATGCCTGGGAACCGGGTTTTGGCAGCCCTCAGGAGGCATCAAACGAGGAAAAGGTAAAGGACAAGCTGGAGCAGAAGCTAAAGAATCTCATAGCGCCTTTGCCCGTGTTTGAGGTTTACAAATTCGCGGAGAACGGGGTTACGTTTTGGGTGGTGCTGATCCGACCCAGCATCGACCAACCTCACGTTTATGATCCGCAAGGATCAGCTTCGGTTTGGGTGAGGGTGGGCTCCAATATCACCCCTGCTCGGGCTCAGGACTACGATAGGTTTCGGCGGAACTTCGTCTCAGCCCTAAGACAGGAGTTTGCCGGCAGAATGGATGCCCTTGATAACAGGATCAGTCGGCTTTCCGGGAGGATAGATGCCCTTGACGGACTGTTTGGTAGTAGCTTGGGTGATTTCTTTCGGACATTTACCTCTACCCTAAGCAAGGAGAATAGGAGTCGCTCCGCCCGGAACATCCCCCAGGCCACCACCAATGGGGCTGAGCTATCCCGGTTGGGGAAGAAAGACTTTTCCTTAGAGGAAGTGGTACGCTCAATGATGCCCCTTGACCCAATAGAGGAGGCTCTAAACAAGGAAGCTGGCGACCTTTGGGAGGCTCTTTCTCAGCTCTCCTGGACTTTTGAAGATGACACAGAGCTAGCCGAAGCTATTGAGAAGGTGGAAAAACATACCCTTCCTTTTCTCCGAGGCCTAGGGACATTGGTGGAAAGGGACTATGAGGAGAGGTACGCAAACGTAACCCTGAATGTGCTCCAAGGTCTTAGCGCCTTGGGGGCTGTGCCGGACTTCATTACCCGTTACAGCCTCGTAGCCCCCAAAGTACGGCTTTACGCCTTGCTTCTCACGGTGTACCACGTGGGCATCCTGGCCTACTTTCATTCCCGGCCAAGGTACTTGAGTGTTCTTTCGTACTTAACCTACGGGAGAGAGGAGAGAAGATGGCTTCCGCATCTTCGGGATACCGTTTATGCTGGCCTCGAGACGTTTTTCTCCCTAAAACACAAACAGTGCGACCCCCTTTCTGGGCAAATCTATAACTATCTCTTTATAAACCCTGGTGCCACATGGGAAGCTCTGCCTGAGGCAATTAAAAGACAGCCCCGGCCTTACCACCCGCTGAGTCCTTCGGGGGCTCTTGACATTTTTGTGGAGGGGGAGTTTGTTTTGGGTCTCCTATCCCTGAAGCCCCAAATAGGGTCCGAGGAGCCACCACGCCCTCTGTTTGGTTTGTACTTACTAGAGAGCTCCCCCTCAACCCGCATCCAAAGGGTCATCCAAAAGCCGCCAAAGGTTCTCTGTGAGGTGCTTGGGCTTGAGAACGGGGGTTTGCAGAGGTATATGGAAGCCCTGAGAGGGGGTTTGAAGGGTGTAGGGGGCAGTCGTCCCGGGTGCCACATCGGCGGAACTTGGTGGGATACCCAGCCAGGGCCATGCCCCACACCCTGACCAGACGGCCATCAGGGACTCCTTCTACTGCAGCACCAACCTTACCCCCCTAGCCGGCGCCGCCACCCTCACGCCCGCCCGCGGTTCCTCCGGGTCCAGGGAACTGTTCCCGTTGGTGTCCAGGAAGGCCAGCAGGTGGTAGGCAAGCCCAGGGGCGGCCTCCAGCCGGAAGGGGCCTCCTTCCTGGGGCAGGATGAGGACCTGGCACCCCCCTGCTTCAAGCAGATCCGCACAGGCCTCCAAGACCACCCTCTTGGCCCCCTCCCTCACCTCCACCTCCACCGTGGCCCGGGCGGTGGGATCCACCCCCGCCTCCAACCCGATGGTATACTGCCCCGGAGCCAGGCCTGAACCCGCCCGCACCCGCAAGAAGGCCTGTCCCTGGGCCGGGTTAGGGGAGAGGTAGGCGGAAAGCCCCCCCTCGGGCCGCACTTCCACCTGCACCGGGAACGAGGAGAGAACCTGGACGGGGATGCTTCCTTCCTGGCCAGGGGCAAGGGCCAGCTCCCCTTCCACCTGCAAGGCCACCCCGCTCCCTTCTAGGGCCTCCAGCGCCCGGTCCGCCCGTAGGAGGTTGCCTGCAGGAGTCGGGAGGGCCCCTGCCAAAATGGCTCCCTCCACCCCCTCGAGGGTCCCCCCCCGGGAAAAGAGGAGGCTAGCCGCTGCCGCCACGTGGGGGGCCGCCTGGCTGGTGCCCTGCATGGTCCGGTAGCCGAAACCCTGGGACCAGGTGGGTCCCAGCACCCCTTGGCCCCCATTGCCCCCTGGGGCCAGGAGGGGGGCACCCCGGTTGGAGTAGCCGGCCAGCTCGCCTTGGGGTCCCACCGCTCCCACTGCCAGGACGCCCCGGCAGTTGGCGGGGAAGAAGCTCCGGTAATCCCGGGCGAAGTTGCCCGCCGCCGCCACCACCAGCACCCCCAGGGCCCGCACCTCGTCCAGGGCCTGCTGCAAAGGGGCGCTGCAGCTCCCTTCCCCGGCCAGAGAGAGGTTGATCACCTTGGCCGGATAGGGGTTCTGGGGAAGCCCCGGCACAGGTATCCCCGCCGCCCACCTGAGGGCCACCATGAGGTCGCTCTCCCTGCCGTTGCCGCTGGCGTCCAGGATGCGGATGGGGAGGATGGAGGACTGGGACGCCCCTGCCATGCCCTCGCCATTCCACGAGGCGGCCACGATCCCTGCCACATGGCTGCCGTGGTACGTGCCGGCGTCCTCGGGGTCGGTGTCTCCGTCCACCAGGTCCAGGCCCGGCAGGAGGGCCTCCCGTAGGTCCGGGTGCCCCTGGAGGACCCCCGTGTCCACCACAGCCACCACCACCCCTCGGCCATCCCCTCGGGGCCAAGCCTCGGGGAAGCCCGCCAGGGGGAGGTTCCACTGCTGGGGGAAAAGGGGCTCCCCTTCACCCCCCATGGCCTGGACCCTGCGGTCGGGCAGGCTGGGGCGGGTGCCCAAGGGGGCCAGCCCCTCCATCCGGTACCATCCGCCCCCAAGGGGTACGCCTGGGCATCCCGTGGGGCAGTAGTGGAGCTGGGAGCCTGCCAGGGCCTGGGGGGATACCCCCGCCGTGGTCACATACACCACCCCCTCGAGGGCCACCTCGGGACCGGGGAGCACCTCCAGGGAGAAGGGGGCCTCCCGCCTAAGCCCGTCCCCCTGGGCCACCACCCGCCCCTGGTAGCTCCCCTGGGGGGCCCGGAAGCGGAAGACCACCTCCACCCCCGAAGGCGAAGGCGCCACCTTCTGGGGTGGGGGCGGGAAGGGGAACTCCACCCCCACCTCCACCTCTCGCACCCGCTGCCCCTCCACCCGCACCACCAGGGTGGCCTCCTCTCCCTCCCTCACCAACAGGGTGGGGTTGGCCAGGCTCAGGCTCAGCCGGGGCGGTGGGGTGAGGTCGCACCCCACCAGGTATAGGGCCAGGACCAAGATCCCCCACTTAAGGGCTCTCGTCTTCACCTTCACCCCCCACCAGCCCCAGGAAGAACCGATCCATGGCCTCGTAGGCCTCCTCTAATGTGGCCCACTCTCCCAAGCGAATGGGCTCCACCATTTCCGGGGCCAGCCAGTACCCCCGGATGTTTCCCCACCGGGGCTCCACCAGGTACAGGACCCCGATGTCCTCACCCTCGTACACCACCCGCTTCCTCTCTCCAGACCAGGTCAGCACCATATCAACGCACCGCTAGGGAAAAGTACCCCCGGAGCACCGCCACCACCTGGGGGCTGTCCACGATAACCCAAACCGCCTTCCCTTTCTCCACCTTCCGGCCTAGGAACCACCGGCCATCGGCCAGGATAAACCCCCCGCTAAAGGGGCTTCCCCCCAGCCGCACCACCTTGGCCTCCCTGGCCCAGGCGGAGGGCCTTTCACTCCCCAGGACCAGGGTAACCCGCTTCCCCTTCAGGGCCTCCCCAATCCGTTCCGGGGGCAAGCCCACCACGAAGGCCTCCCGCACCTGGTTCACCACGAACCAGTAGAAGGTGTCCTCATCCACCTCCCGCACCTGGGGCAACCCCTGGGCCAAGCCCACCCCCAGGAGAAGGACCAGTAGGGGTAGCCAACGCCTCATTTCGTTTCCTCCTCCCTGCGGGCAGCATCCGCCACATACCGGGTGGCCAGGTTCACCACCAGGGCCACCTTGGAGCTCACCGGCCCGTCAAAGGTAAGCCAGAGCCACCGGTCTGGGGTGGAATACCCCGGGGCAAACAGGTAAGGCTTCCCCCCAGACCACACCAGGGGCAGGCCCAACAAAACCCGGGAGAGCTCCGGACTGTCCCGCTCCCCGCCCACCCCCACCACCTTGAAGAGGTTGGGGTCATTGAGGGTCTTCAGCTTCTCCTTGAGCCGCCTGGCGGTTTGGCTGTCCGTTACCACATAGGCCTTCGCAATCTGCATCCCCCCAGGGGGGCAGGTGTAGATGGGCACCCCCCCGTAGGAGATGTTCTGGCAGGCCCCACCCCGGGCCACCAACACCAAGTAGTCCAAAAGGGCCTCTACTCCGCTTCCCGAGCCCACCACCATGATGTCCCCCCGGTTAAACCCCTGGAGCACCTCGTTCCACCCGGCGGGGTAGAGCATATCGTCCGGGAAGCCGCACATCTTGAGGGTAAGGCAGAGGGTGCACTTGGTAACCTTGTACACCGTCCGGAACACCAGGCTGGGCTGGCTGAAGTCCAGCTGGCCCAAGGAAGTGGGGTTGCAACTCATCACCGCCCCCACCTGTTGCAGGTTGTTGCTGATGCCTCCCCAGTCCAGGCCCGAAAGCCAGTCAAACTGGGCCAGGGCTGGCCCAAGGGCCAAAAAGGCTATCACCAGGACCTTACGCATATCACCTCCCAATGAGGGGCCGGTACAGGACGGAGAGGTCCGGCCCAATCCCTCCCAGGTCCCCAAGGACCTTGTAGGGGGTACCCTTCACCCCGGGTATCTCATACCCCTCCGGCACGGAAACCCAGCGCCAGTGGGTCCGCTCCGCCACAAAGGGCAGGGTGTAGGGGGGCACGCCCAGGGGTTGGGCTGGGCCTTCCAGGGGCGGGGAGGGGTAGGCCAGGACACAGGGGGGACAGTACTCGACGCGGATGTCGATGGTGATGGGCACATGCCAGTACACGATGAGCCGGGATAGCTGGTTCCAGGCCCAGCCTATCCAGTTGCCTAGATTGATTTGCGACAGGTCTATGTTGCGCATATCGGGCACATTGGTGGCCTCCAGGATGTTGAAGGCCTGGAAGGAGGTGGTGTAGCCGAAGCTCTCGTAGACCGGCAAGGAAGCTGGGGGCAACCACCGTTTGGCCTCCTCAAACTTCCAGAGGCCAGGGCTTTCCCTTTCCCCCTTGATGGGCTCGTTCTGCGGCTTGCCCCCGGTGAGTTCCGTGAGGTCATTGCCCGCCTTGAGGGCCCAATCTATCCGCATCAAGGCCTGGGCGGCGCAACCTGCTACTTCGTCCAGGCTTCCCGTGCAACTCCTTAGGACCGGTATCCCCTGGGTGAGGTTCCGCAAAGGGGCCTCTATCAGGCGGACGAGGTTCGTCTTCAGGGTGTCGGCTATCCCAGGAATGCCGTAGAAGGCCCGGCTGTTGTACAGGGTCCTTGCCGAGCGGTAGAAGTGCACATAGTAGTACACCTTCTCCACCTCGCTCCCCGCCCGGTCTATCAGCCCCTTGTAAATGTTCCAGATGTTTTCCAAAGTGTTCCAGAGGACCTGGGGGTCCCTGGGGAGGAGCTCTGTGTAGACCGGGGCCACTACCGCCCCGCCGTTCAGGAGGTGTCCCTGCCAGGGGACAGGCAGGTAGACCTTGGGGGCTCCCAGGTTGGCGAAGTCCGTTACCCCCAGGTTGGCCACGAAGCTTCCCGGGTCCGAGGGCCGAGGCCGGAGGAGGATTTCCGCCACCTCCCGCAGGTACTCGGGGTAGTACTTTTGCCAGGCGTGTTCCATGGCCGCCTTCACCCGGGCATCGGCGGCATCCCCGTTGAACCAGAGGGGTCTGGAGGGATACCCGGGGGTGCGGAACACCTCCCACCCCTGCAGGACCACCTTGAACCCCGGGATGTACATGATGGGCAAAAGCTCCAGCCCCAGGTCGTCGCAGAAGTCCTCCTTGGGGATTTGCGGGATGGGGAGGTACCGGTCCAGGCTGTGGAGCCCCGCCGAGGCCATCTGCTCCGGGTCAAAGGGGGTGAGCTTGCCCAGCATGGCGGTGTCCAGGCTCTCGGAAGGCACATTGAGGCGGAAGGGAGGCAGGGGCGGGTCCAGGTCCGGCCCCTTCAGGCCAAAGCCGCAGTAGGCCAGGTAGAAGGCGGGGTTGTTCAGTTGGGTGATGACCCGCCAGTAATACCGCTCCTCAAAGCGTTGCCATGCCCGCCTGAGGTCCTTGGCCACCTCCCGGGTGGCCTCCAGGCTGGACATGGGCAGGCGGAACTCATGGGCCTGGGCTTCAGCCCAGGGTAGACGCCCCTGGCACCCGTTGGGGTCCTTCTGGGGGTCGCACTGGCCCTTTTGGTAGTCCCGCAACCGGTCCTTCCTCAGGACCTCCACATAAGGCCACTGCCCTTTCAGCATCTGCTCCAGCCGGTAGTCCGGCTGGGAGAGGAGGTACCGGGTCCAGTCCTCGTACCTGGGTCCTGGGGTCTGGGCCAGGGCCACCAGGGTTAAGGGCAACAGAACACTCCACCGCATCACAACCCCCTTTCACGGCACCACTGGGAGAGGGGCTTGTACCACTCCTTGGCCTCCCCCCGGTTTAGGCCCCCGTAGGGGTTGCGGTCGGGCAGGAGGCTACGGGTGATGTAGGTAAGGTAGGGGTCCCCCTCCACCGCTTCAATCTCCTTGCCCTGGGGCTGGAGGTAGCCCTCCAGGCCGGGGATGCGGTACCGCCGGCCTTCTGCGGTTACATAGCCCCCGGCCTCCACGGGCCGGTCGTTGTCGGTGGCCGCCCGCCAGGTAACCTGCCACCAGGAGAGGTACCAGTACACATTCCAACTGCTAACCGTTTGCTTCCAGGGGTAAAGCTGAATGGAGTAGTTGTAGCGGTATGAGGGAATAAACAAGAACCAACTCGTCTCCCTGGTTACCGTAGCTGTGCCCCGTATTCTCCCGCTGGCATCCTCCACATCGCATGTAACTGGGAAGCTGGCCTCTCCCCAAATGGGTATAAAGCCGCATCTCTGGCGGGTGCCAAAGGTGGGGTCAGTCCACCACAAGGTGAAGGTTTCTGTGCCACTGCCCAAATCTTGGCTGAAGGAAAACTGGTAAGGGGGTTTAGTCTGGTCCTTGTAGGTGACGGATTGGGGGTTGTCCCTATCCAGGTCCCACTGCAACCGGGCCTGCACCTGGGCATACCCCCGGTTCCGCCCTTGGGCATCCAGGGCCGGCTCCACCCGGGTCCAGGATGTGGGAGCCGGACTGGGCAGGCTAATGCGGATTTCCTCTGAAGCCGTGTCCCCCAGATTGAACTGGGCCTTTCCGTTCCAGTCCCCGGGGTATGTCCACAGGTAGGAAAACCTTGGAAGGTTAAGGACCGGGACAGGGTTCCCTAGGGTCTTTTCCTTAAACTCCACCCTGGCCTTCAGGTTCCCCTGGGAGATGCACCCGTAGAGGTAGGCCCGGGCTTCGGGCAGGTCCGAGGCCGTGGGCACCAGGGCCAGGGTCTGGTTCAGGCAGTCGGGGCCATCCGGCCAGTCGGGCCGATCCACCAGGTACCGCCCGGCCATGGCCGCTCCCTTTTGCCCTGCCCCCTGGGGCGGCCATATCACCGCCAGACTGTCCTTTTTGTCCAGGCTGGTTTTGGGCAGGACATGGAAGCGCCCATCGTTCCGGTAGCTCGTGGGGCAGTAGTTTCGGGCAGTGCCCTCAGGCACCACAAACCGCACAGCACCCCCTACCTGGCCCGTGTACTCCTGGGCCAGCTGGACGGTCCAGGGGGAAACCTCGGGAACGAAGAACCAGATTTCCGCCCCCCGGGCCTGGCGTCCGTAGAAGGCCCTCAGCTTGGCCATGGAGTCGATGAGGGTCTTCCTGGCCAGGTCCCGGTCAGCGGGGGAGATGCCCGCAAAAATGCTTCCCCCGGAAGAGGGCTGGTAGCCCTCCATTCCCGGGTAGCGGTAGCGCTCCGGGCTCCCACCGGGAGGCCTCGCCGTAAGCCAACCCCCCGTCTCCAGGGGCACGGGGTTGTCCGGGGAAGCCTGCCAGGCTTTGGTCCCGGATAGGGGCCAGACGGCGTACTCCACCCGGTAGCGGTAGGGCCGGTTCTGGGTGTCGTACTCCGTGGTAACCCCAGCCTTGCCCCGCAACCGGTTTTGGCTGTCCCAAAGGTCGTAAACCTGCCCGTTGGGGTAGCTTCCCAGGACAAAGCCCTGCAGGGTGAAGGTATCGCAAGCCCCTGGACAGAGGTAAAGCCGTCCGTTCCAGCCGAGCCCTTGGTAGCTGGTCCCCTGGATGGGGTTGCCCCCAGTCTCCTGGAGAAACTCCACCCGCACCCGGTAGCCCTCCTGGGCGTTGCCTTCCAGGTAGCCCCGCACCTCTGTGGGGGGCCTGGGGCCGTCCAAAAGGCCCACCTGGGCCAGGGCCAGGGAGAGGAAGGGGATAAGGACAAACCGACGCATCCTACCTCCTTACGGGTACTGCCTCCCCCGTTGGAACATGGGGTCAATCATGAGGAGGCCTTTCAGGGTGGGCACGATGCCCGTGGGGGTTTCCACCAGGGCCAGGCACCTTCGCCCCTCCTGGGTGTCCTTGTAGAGGCGGCACCCCTGGAGGACCTGTTGCCGCTCCTCCTCTGGCACCCCGGGGTACTCCCGGTCTGCGGGGTCGTAGTAGCGCCGGGGGATGAGCCGGTCCAGGAGGAGGTAGTCGTGCCGCCACCCTTTGACCATGAGGAAGGTCTTAATCTCCACCTTGGGGCCTATGTCGGCCCCCCTTGAGTTCTGCCCGCCGAAGCAGAAGGTGATGAACCCCCCGCATAGCCTCCCCGTGTAGAGGAGACCCGAGAGGATGCTGGGGACATCGGTGAGTATCTTCACCTCCCCGGCGGGGTCCGCTCGGTTGCAGATGCCTAGCCAGTTGCAGTCGTAGAAGTACCCCTGGGCCACCCGGCTTAAGGCACCCCGTACGGGTTCGTTTATCTCCTTGGCGTAGGCGTAGGCCAGCATTCCTGCGGTAGCCCGCTTGTGATCCTCCCCAATGCGCTGGGCAAACTCCGCCAGAGCGGCGTCATAGTCCATACCTGGCCTCTGCTCCCAGGAGATGTAGGCATAGGCCGTCCCAGTGGCGGTGATGGTCCCCGAGCGTACCGTCCAGTAGCGGCTGTTGGGCACCTCCGTGCAGTAGGGGGGCGCCGAGTATAGAGGGCTGACCTGGTAGCTCCCGGTGTAGGTATCCGTTTCCCAACTGGACCCATTCCACCGCTGGGTGGTGCACTGGAAGTTGGCCCACTGCTCCCGCCAGTAGACGAAGGCCTCCGCCTGGAAGGTGTGCTTGCCGTTGTCCCGGTCGTCCAGGGACCGGGTAGAGGCGGAAACGCTGGGGCACCCCTGTACCCACTGGCTTCCATTGGCCCCCTTGAGGGGAGGGTCGTAGCCCGGGGTGCCCCAGGCCACATCCTTTACGGCCAACTGCCCCCCGGACCAGGAAACCCGCACCCAGGCCGTGGCTCCGGGAGCGTTGGTACTGGCCAAGACGCTGAAGCTCCCCGGCTGGGTGAGGCTGTTGGGAGACACCTGCAGGCTGAGGGAGGGCTGGCCCAGGGGAAGCTCCCGGTAATCAGGGGGCGTGTACTGCACCGTGCAGGTCTGGGCCACGCCTTTCCCGATCCAGAGGAGCGCCCATGCTAGCAACAGAGTACGGCTCATAATACTGGATTATAGCAACTTATGCTTTCTTACACACCCATAAGCGTTGTTTCCCTTGGCATATACGCTCCTCAACCCCTCCACCCCCCGCCACCAGCCGAGGCTGCAAACCCTTGGGGTGGGGAAGAGCGTGGGGGACGGGGGCTGGAGTGGGGAGAGAAGGAGGCCTTGGTGTGGTAGGATGTGGAAGGGCGAAATCATGCCAAGAGGCTCCTTTGTACCCTTACCCCTCGAGGCCTGGGACCTCCCGGAGGAGAGGCACCGCCGGGTGGGGGAGGCCCTGGCCACCTGGAACGAGAGGCTTCTTGCGGAAGGGGTCTGGGCCTACCTGGTGCGCCACCGCAAGAAGCCGGACCCCGTGGTGCCCCACATGGTGGAAAGGTTCGTCCTCTGGCTGGCCCAGAAGGGGCGCCGCTGGCCAGCCCTGGAGGCGGGGGACATCCGGGCCTACCTCCTGGAGATCAAGGAGAGGGGCTTCCCCGGGGGGCCTAAGGGTCCTTTGGCCCCGGCCACGGTGGAGCGGGCCCGGGGGGCTTTGGGCTACCTCTGGCCCTTCCTGGAGTGGGCGGGCCACCCCATGCCCCCCCATGTGGAGTACCCGCCCCGCCGCTTCGCCCTCCTCTCCGGGCGGGTCCCCCTCCCCGAGGAGGCCTGGGAGAGGCTTTGGCGCAAGGCGGAGGAGTTCAACCCCGCCCACTGGCGCCCCCTCCTCCGGGTCTTGTTGGTCCTCCTGGGGGAGGTGGGGCTGAGCCTGCGGGAGGCTTCGGACCTCTGGCGGGACGACCTGAAGGGGGAGCGGCTTGTGGTGCGGGGCCGTTCCCTGAGGGAGGTCCCCCTTTCCCCCCTGGCCCAGGCCACCTTACGGGACTGGCTCCCCTTGCGGGACTACCTGGCGGGCCACCAGCCCATCCCCTACCCGCACCTCCTCCTCAACCCCGCCCCCACCCGTTCCCGGGGCAAGCCCCTGCCCTATCCCATCCTGGTGCAGCTTCTCCAGGAGCTGGCCCAACTGGCCGGGTACCGGGAGGAGGGGAAGGCCAGAAATAGCCTCAGCAAGCGCCTCCGCTGGCGGGCCATCCGGCGCTACCTGCAGGCGGGCTACCCCAGGGACAAGGTGGCCTACTGGACGGGGATGCGAAGCCTCGGGGCCGGTCTTGGGCTGGAGGATGCAGGGTAGGCCTAGCGCTCACACCCGATGCCGTCCCCATCCCGATCAAAGCGGTGGGGGTCAGGTGGGAGGACCTTGAACCGCCGGTAGGGGATGTCCGTGCAGTCTAGGTCCGGCGGGGGTGGGGGGATGCAAACCGTGGGGTAGCTGGGGTCGCACCGGCCTCCCCTTCCGTAAGAGCCCGCTGAGGGAGGGCTCCCCGCCCCCCTGCGGTACCCCCAGGGCGGGGTGAAGTCCCCTTGCCAGATGCCCCGCCTGTTCCTTCGGGCCTCCTCCTGAGCGTCCAGGTAGGCGCCCCGGGAATAGGGGGTGTAGTCCAGGGCCCAGCCCTGGAGCACCAGCCAGCGGTTCACCTCCACCTCCCCCACCCAGCAGACCGCCACCACCCGGCTGTAGCGGTCCCTGCCCTTGGGTTGGCACCGGACCGTGCGCTGGCCCAAGAAGTCGTCCAAGGCAAAGGCGGCCCGCCTGCCGCAGGGCCAGAGGGAGCCGTCGGCCCTTCTGCAGGTCTGGGAGCTCTCCACCGCATCAATGCCCCAGAGGCGGATCCGCTGGCCCCTGATCTCCAGGGTGTCCCCGTCCACCACACTGACCCGGCCCACGATAAGGCCTTGGGCCAGGGCAAGGAGAAGGGGTATCGCTAGAACCAAGACGAAAAGAAGGCGCCCTTTGGTCATTCTTCCTCCCCCCACTCCCTGATCTCTTCCCTAAGGTTCACCAGCCTCTCCACCAGGCGGCGGTAGCGGGCCAGGCGCTTGCGGAACTCCCCCGCCTGGGTGAAGCCTTCCGGCGGTTGCCACCCCTTGCCCAGGTACTGCCAGCGCCACCTTCCCTCCTTCTTCACCCGCAGGTAGGGGTAGGGGCCGTGGGGGCACCTCTTGCACCTTTCCTTGCCGCACTTTACTTGACGCCAGTGCACGGGGACCGGCACCATGGCGCTCAACTCCTCCCGCTCCCTCTCTATCTGGACCTCGAGGTGGTGGAGCTCCGTGAGCAGGAGGGAACGGGGGCGGGGGGTGGGAGAGGATGGCATCTTAGCTACATGATACCACCCCCCGCCCGTTCTTTGGAAACCCACAGGGGTTGCGAGGCCCGCTAAGGCCCCTTCCCTGTCTCCCCCTACATCAGGACCGGCCCAACTCCAGGGCATAGAGCACCCGCCGCTCTCCCTCCTCGGCTAGCACCTCATACCAGACCACACCCCCCTCAACCCGCATCTCCCGGGCCAGGCGCACCATGCGCCCTTCCCAGGGCACAAAGGGGAAGGGGCGGTCGCAAAAACCCCAGAAGAGGGGTCTTCCCAGAAAGGCAAGCCGCTTCTCAATCTCCCGTCCCATCCACCACCTCCATTAGGTCCTCCCGCACCAGGTAGCGAAACCGCCTGGGATGGGAGGGGTCGTACACCTGCTCCTCGATGCGCTCCACCTTCTTGCCGGGAAACAGGGCCAGGTAGCGGCGGAGGTCATCTGCTTCTTGACCTTCTTGGGTGTAAAAGCTGAAGACGCTCTCCCCCCTAAACTGCACCACGATACGGATCAACCGTCCCATTACGCCTCCCCAAAAAGCTAAGGGGTGGGGAAATCCCCACCCCCATCCAGGAAGGGCTAACCTACCGCATATCTTGGGGGAAGTTGCTCGGCAGGATGGTCCCCTCCGTGATCCAGCGTCTAAAGTCCTCTATGGCGCCAAAGCGCTCCAATATCTGCACCAGCTCCACCTGGCTGGGTATTTGCCATTCTGGCCTTTTCAGTTCAGAAGGATCGGCCCACTGTACCACGCCGACGGTGGCCCATCCACCATAAAGGGAGCTACTCCGGGTCCACTCCATCCAGACAACGGGACCCTGCACACCGAAGGGGACCAGGAACGCATCCCTAACCAAACGGGCCACGGTTTCTATGGCGTTGATGACACTAGGCCCGTTGTGGTTCCATTGGTCCCTCAGGAGCACCAGGGCCTCCCCCGTTGGTAAAGCGTAGATGTCCACATCGCAAAGGCCCGGGATATTGTGCCCTGGGTACGGAAACTCCCGGATAGCCAAGTGTAGCCTCTCTGGCCTCATACCTCCTCCTTCTCCCCTCTGTCAAGCAAAACCTGCTTTTCCCTTTCCAGGCCCCAGTTCCTCAGTGTAGCCTGGGCCTCCTCGAGGGTGGGGGGATCGGCCTTCGGTCCTACGGCGTTGATAATCCATCCACCCTGAGGGTGCTCCAACGTGGCAAAGACCAGGGCCTCACCGCCCACCAGGTCCATCCCCACCTCGCCCAGGCGATACCGGCCTGGGGTAATGGTGGCCACATGCTCCAAGCACCTGGCCAGGGCTAGTCGCCAATCCGTGTGGCCACCTAGGGGCAAGACCCCACCCTTTTGATGAATCAACACCGCTCGCCAATGGTTCACCGTACACCTCCCTCACCTGCCGGGCTAGAGGTCCTCCTCCACCCTGGAGAGAACTATTAAGGCCACGGCGTCGCCGCTCTCTAAGCCGACCCAGTCAACGACACCCTCCATGTCCCCCGGCACCACCTCTGGGCTGATGTGAAAGCCCTCCTCCAGGAGGGCGTTCACCGCCCGGCGAAATGCGGACCTGGCATCGGTCTCCCGGTAGAACTTCTGGACGTCCGCATCCTCGGGCATCCCTACGCCGAGCCGGTCCCGTGCCACCTCACGATAGACCTTCCACATTTCAATCACCTCCACCTCATGGTACCTTTCCATCCCGACAACCGTTGACGGGTTTAGCTTTAGCCCACTATCCCGTACCCACGTTCGCGAAAGTGATCTTTCGCGCACGTACCAGGGCCCAGCCCCCACCCTTGGGGGTTAGAGGACCTCCCCCTTTCCCCCCTGGGCCAGGGCGCTTAGCCCCTCCACCCAGTACTTGGCGATGTCCAACCGGGCCTTGGCCCAGATAAGGGCTTCCTCTGCCTCCGTGACAGCCTTGTAGTAGTCGGCGAGAAGCGTCCGGGCCTTAGCCTTCCGCTCCTCCTCGTTCCGCCCCTGGACCTCTCCCGCCACCATTGCCCGGGCCAGGGCTTCCTCCAGGGCTTCCTTGGCCCGAAGCCTTGCGATGGCGGCCTCCGCATGTTCCTGGATTGCCGTCCGTAGCTCCTGTAGAGCCTGGTAGAGCTCCATCATGGTTTTCCTCCTTTCCGGGAAAGGGGGGTTAACCCCCCCTTCCGCTACCTGCCAGCAGAGCCCGTGAGTTCGTCAATGAGCTGGCTTGCCTCGGACGCCGTCAGGCCCACCATCTTTTCCTCCGGGTAACCCAAGCGGCGGAGGAAGCGGATCTGGGCTTCGGTGGCCGGTTTAGGGGTCTGGTTAGGCACCTTGCCCGTGGACCTCCGCCCCAACAGGGCCGCCTTGGCCGCCTCCCGGTCAAACTGGCCCCGCTCGTCCAGCTCTACCCAGACCTTCTCCATCTCGTAAAGGTGGCGGCCCACGCCGAACTTCACCGCCGCCCGCTTCAGGGCATCGGAAAAGGCCGCCTTCAGGGTGTCCCCCTCTCCCACGTCCTCCTTGGTCACCCCCAGGACCGTTAGCCGGCACTTCACCTCCACCAGGCGCTCCTCCCCGTTGCGCCCCGGTACCAGCCGGTCGGCCAGGACCTCATAGGTGTCGTACCACCCCTCAGCGCCCGCCACCTCGTCCAGGCGGTTCATCACCGCCCGAGCGTCCACGTAGGCGACGACCTGGCCCCGGCGCCCGTCCCTGGCGACCGTCTGCACCTTCACGTCGATGACCTCCTCCGGGAAGGGTACCCGGAGAGCCTCAAACACCGCTTTCTGGCTCATCTCCAACCTCCTTTCTCCTTTCACCGAGGGGCCTTTAGGCCCCCCAGATCCAGATCAAGCATGTAGGTGACGACTCCGCCGCCCACTAGGCTATGTGCTCCCTCGGAGCCCGTGGGGGAGCCAAGCTCCCTCCGGTCGCATGTAGCTTCGCTGACCCACGTATCCCCGGCTTGGTCAGCCCGTAGGGCTATCTTGGAAACCGGGGGATTATAGCTCCCCCACTCCCCCTCTTTTTTCTAAGACACCTTCCGGCTTACCTCTGCCGCCTCCCGATCCGCCACCCGGCATGCTTCCTCGGGAGGCAGATTCCGTTGCCTGGCCTCCCTGTAGGCCTTAACCCACCGGGCCAGGATCGCCGTATCCTCCTCGGACCGAGCCAGCATTTGGCTGTACACATCGGGTGCCTGATACCTGACCATATCGCCTCCTTTGGGGCCCCTGCCCCAAATGAACCGCCTACGCCTTCCTCTTGGTCTGGCGTGTAAGGTCAAGGCGGATGCGCCTGACCCGGCGCTCCTGCCGCCGGGCCAGAAAGGCCTCCGCAATCTCGGAAGGGGAGAGGACCTCTCCCCTTCCCTTCCGCCGTGCGGCCAGGGCTGCCGCTGCCAAGGCTCCTCTTAGGCTCATATCTCTTCCTCAAGCCACGGCATGCACACTGTACGTCCTCTCCCCTTCCTCGGGGTGGGCTCCCAAGGCCCAGGCATACAGGGCCGAGGCCACCATGTGCTTGCATGGCCGTGTTTTGCCGTTTGTCCATGCGGGACAGGTGCAGGTTTCCCGCCCCAGGTCCACCAGGTAGAACCCCCCGCCCTCCTGGCTTTCCACAACAAAGACGTCCGGAAGGCCCCCCACCGGGTAGACCTTGCCCCTCTCCACCAAGTCCTTTGCCTTCTCCAGGCGATTCAAGAACCCGATCATCCTCTCCTTGAAGGGTTTCATCCCTGCCTCCTTTCACCCTTCCCCGAGGGGCCGCCAGGCCCCCCGGGTCTAGGTCCTAGACCACCTCAACGGCCCCCCTTTGCCAGAGGGTGCGGGCCACCTCTTCGTTCTCCAGGACGTCGCTGAGCTCCCGGAGCTCCCCCTGGTCCACGGAAACCAGGGCTTCCAGTTCCAGCCAGTCCTCCCCGGCAAGGCCCACGAGGACCTTCTTCTCCTCCTGCGAGAGGAACTCAAGGAGGCGGTGGATGAGGAGGTCCACCCCGTCGGGTTCATCCAAGGAGCCGGAGCCGTGTAGAGCCCGGAGGAGCACTTCCTCCAGGACACCTTCGGGCACCTTCAGGGTCTTTCCGTTAGCGATGATTACCATCTCTTCCTCCTTTCACCCTTTCCCGTGGGGCCGTAAGGCCCCTAAGGGAGCCTTGCACCTCACCGAAAGGGCATAGAGAGCCTCCCGCACCCGGCGCACCTCCTGGAGGTAGGCTTTGAGCTCCGCTTCGCCATACAGCAGGGCCTGCCCCTTTTGCTGCACGCGCAACAGGTCCTGGGCCTCAAGGGTAAGGAGCCTCCCCTCGCTGGCCAGCTCCGCCAAAATCTCATGGACCTTAGAGCCCTTCTTCATCCCACACCTCCTCATCTGCAATCCAAAGGAGGATGCCGTTAAGGTCCAACCGGGCCAACAAGCCCTTAGGCCCTATCAGGTGGAGTTCATCCCCCACCCGGAGGCTGTACACCCCCGGCTCCTCGTAGGCCAAGGCCCTGGCCTCCTCCCAAGGAAGGCCTCCTCTTGCCAGCAGCTCCTCCCGTAGCATCGTCCACCTCCTCTCTCACCCCTTTCCGCGGGGCCGCCAGGCCCCCCGGCCAGACGGGCAACCTACTCCACCCTTCGCATGGCCCAGGTAGCTAACGCGGCCAGGGTCAGGGCCAAATAACCCGCCCCCTTAGTGGGGGCACCGCAAACCTCGGAAAGGAGAAGGGGTTCGCACGGCCTGCTGGCGATAAACAAGCCAAGTCCGAGGACCAAAAGCACTCCGGGCAAGACCTTGATCCAAGCCATCCTTTATCTCCTTCACCCTTCCCCGGGGGGCCGTAAGGCCCCCCAGGCCCAACCCTAGAGCAACCGGTCCAAAGGCAGGGGTCCCCGCAACACCGGCAACCACTCCCTGGCCCAGGTGGCCACCGCCCGGCCCTTGGGCTTCCTGCTCCTGCGCACCTTAGGCGATGGCTCCCGACCAGTGCCCAAGCAGTGCGGGCACTCGATCCAGTAGAAGTCCGGTGGCTCGTCCCAGACCCCGATGGGGGGTCGGCCATCCCAAGTGTCCCAGAAACCCCCCTCTCCTCCGCACACGGAACACCGCATACGCACCTCCTTCACCCCTCCTCGAGGGGCCGCCAGGCCCCCTAAGCCTCTCCTCCCCCCTGGGAAGGAGAAAGGGGGCAGGATGGCCCCTGCCCCCGGCTCACCTACCTGTCGTAGGCGTAGCCCTCCCTAAAGACCAGGCCCGCCTCTTTGGCCTTGGCAAAGAGCTCCTGGCGCAAGGCCTCCAACTCCTTGGTCAGACCGTCCCCCCAATCTATCTCCGCCCTGAGCAGGTTGTAGAGCTGGCGAAGTTGCTGCCTGGAGAGGTGCACCTGCACCCTGTCCGTCACCGGCGCTCCTTGCATGGCTACCTCCTTTCACCCTTCCCCGAGGGGCCGCCAGGCCCCCCTAGCCCTGGAAGGGTTGGCGTGGGGATGCCGGGACCGGGGCAGAGGGGTTGCTCGGGAGCAAGGGGGCGTCTTAGCTACACGATCCTGGATGCTCGAGGCCTATAAAACCGTGTAGCTAAGACAGCCCAGCCCCAAGGCCGCCCCACCAGCTCTCACCCCCACGAAGCACACCACAAGGTTGTGCCCGGCCCAGGGGATGCGCACTACCTGGTTGTGCCCGGCTAAGGTGATGAGCACAACACCGCCACGCTCACGCTGGAGGGCGAGCACCACAGCGTTGTGCTCGGCCAAGGAGGTGCACACCACAAGGTTGTGCCCGGCCCAGGGGGTGCGCACAACAAAAACGGGGCCGGGTGGGGGGAGGGGGGAGGTAAATGGCAACATTTGAGGGGGAAAGAGGCTTGCGGAAAACAGAAACCCCCGGAAGGATAAGGCAGTCCTTCCAGGGGAAAAGGTTGCCTACGCTACGCTTTGTATGCGTTGACGGTGAGAACGACTTCCGTTGGGCCGTGGTAGGCGACGGCCTTCACGGGAGCCTGCATGAGGTCTTCGAGGACCTTGGCCAGGTGCCGGAGTACGGCGATCTCCTCCACTAGGCGGGTGATCTTGGCACCGGAAGGCGTGAATGGGGCGAACTGGGCCACCAAGGAGATCAAAGCCCTGGTGGTCCACTCCCCTTCCTCCACCAGCTTCACGGCCTTGTCCAAGGCCAGGAGTGCCTGAGTTATTCTGGCCTTCCTGACCTCCCACCCATCGTGAACACGCCGTGCGGCTACCTGCCCCTGGTCCACCAGGGTATCCACCTGGCGGATGGCCTCTGCCAGCTCCCTTTCCTTCGTGGGGATGCGGTCCACGAAGGCGGGAAGCTCCCGAAGCTCTCCCTTCCAGCCCAAGAAGAGCAGCTTCTCCTCCAGGTCAGCAGGCAACAGGCTGCGCATGAAGTGGGGGTTGTCCTCGTACTCCAGGGCTTCCTCCCAGGCCGAGGGCCCCAGGACCTCCTGGCCCGTGGAGAGGAAGTTTTCCACCCACTCCTTTGCCTCCTGCACCCTCCTGTCCCGAAGGGCCCAGTAGGGGCTGTCCTTTGCCATGGGCAAGTCGTGAGGATAGACGGTGTACCTAACCCCCTCAGGGCTGGTCCAGGACCAGGACTTGGACTTGGGCTGCTTGCGCTCCTTCTTGCCCTCACCCAACCGGACCACGGTGGGAGAGGGGGAGGGCGCAATACGCTCCCGGAGGCGATTGAGGGCGACCTGTACGGCTGCGGTAAAGGCAGGCGGGCAGTCCCTGTCCACCAGGATGTAACCCTCTTTCGCCGCCACCTCCATCAGCCGCTTGACCTCCTCGTCCCTCCTCCAGAGCCTGCGGAGAGCCTCTATGGCCTCCTCTACGGACCCCTCTGGCCTACCGGCCGCCCAAAAGAGATGCCTTACGCTGACCTTTTTCATGTTGTACCTCCATCCACATATTACCACTTCATTGCTATGTTGGCAATCAAAAACAGAAACCCCCGGAAGGATAAGGCAGTCCTTCCAGGGGACAAGGTCGCTGGCCTATACCGCCTGCGTCTGGGTCATGGCCTGCTTAAGGGCCTTTTCCAGTTGGGCAAGCTGCTCCTCCTCCAGGGCCTCTCCGTTGAGGAAGGCATTGAGGAAGGCATCCACCTCCTCTGCCCCGAGCCTCTGTCGGAGGCGGTACCGCTCGATCGCCTCCTCCAGAAACTCAAAGGCGTCGTGGGCGTCCTCCTGGGCGAGGAACTCCCGGTAGGGGGTACCCTCCTCGGTGTGGTCGTCAAGGCTCAGAATCTCCTCCGCCTCGGCGAGGGCCAAGGCTTCCACCACCACCTCTTGGGGCACCCCGAGCTCCTCGGCGATCTCCTCAGGACGGGGTTCCCGCCCAAGGTCCGCCTGGAGCCTGGCCACCGTCCTCTTAAGGGTGGCGACCAGTCGGGAGGACCTGTAGCCGATACCCCGGGAGCGGTAAAACCACTCCCGCACGGCCCTGTCCGCCTCCACCTCAACCCAGAAGGTTATCCACTTGCCGGAGGGCAGCTCCCTCCTCCCGCTCCTCCAGGCCTTGAGGGTAACCAGGATGTGGTAGGCCACCTCCTGGATGAGGTCGAGGGTCTCGTCACCCAGCAGGTGGGCCTTCTCCAGGCCCTTCTTCATGGCAATGGGATAGTAGTGCCGAAGAAGGGCCTCATCTCCCCCGCCAGACCAGAAGAACTCCCTCATGACCTCTTCCCTCGTGGCCAGTGGCCGGGCCGCCTCTGCCATGAGCCTGAGCGTGTCCTTTATGGCCTTCATGTTGTACCTCCACCCGCATAGTACTACTACTTGATGCGGGGAGGCAAGGGGCATATAATGCTATTGCTGGCCTAGGCTGCCTGAGCCTGGCCTGATGTTGTACCTCCACCGAGTAGGCCCCTGGGGAAACCTGGGGGCCGAAAGGTTTTATTGGCCCTTCCTCAGGCGCTCTACCTCCTCCCTCAACTGGCGCACCTCCTCCAGCAGAGCCCATTGGGGTTCCCGCTTACGGCGTGCCAGGTCTGCGTTGCCCTTGACCATGGCCAGGGCGAAGAAGAGAATTAAAGCGGCCACCAGCAGGGCTACCCCTGGCATGATGCGCATCAGGTAAAACCAGTACCCGGCCCCAAGAAGCCCCCAGCCCAGGGGGCTCGTGGCCACACGGGCAAAAGCCCCTTTGGCCAGAAGGGCGTTCAGGTGGCGGATTTTCCCGTTGATCCTCATAGCTCCCATTCTAGACAGAAATCCCCGGAAGGATAAGGCAGTCCTTCTGGGGATGAGAAAGGGCTGGAAGGCTACTCGACCACGTGGACGGGCTCAAAGCCTGCCCACATGACGGCAGCAAGAAGCTGTGCCTCCGAGGCCTGCACCTCGAGGGCCGGCCAGGTCCAGCCCAGGTCCCTCCGGATCTGCACCGGAGTCGGAACCGCCCTGGCCAAAGCGTGAGCAAAAGCCTCCACCTGCCGTTCCTCCTTGAAGAGCAGCACCTTCCTTTCCATGGCAACCTCATACTATCCCTATACGCCTATACTTGCAACTCATGCCCAGTATGGTAGGCTAGAGGCATGCTCCCCGAAACCTTCCGTGAGTACGCAAAGCCTAAGGGCTTGGGCCGGGAGTACCTGGAGAACCTGGCGGGTTTCTTCCTGGTGGTGGCCAAGGATAACGGGGAGGAGGAAGAGGTGGGCCTTTTGCTGGGAGAGGACCCCGCCCTGGGTCCGTACCTGGACGTGGACCTCAGGCGGGCACCCAAGACCCACGCTTGGCTCAGTGCCTTCCGTGAAGCCGCCCAGGAGGGGGCCACCGTGGTGGTCCAGAAACGGGCCTTAAAGGCGGTGGTGGTCCCTAGGAGGAGGGGGAGGGCTTGATATACTGACCTTGGAAGGCTACGCCTTCCTTTCCATGGCACCCCAGGGCTTCTTGCCCTGGGGCTTTCAGCTCTTGGTCAGCATGGCCTTGAAGAGGGCGGTGAACCCGTAGAGCAGCATGGGCCGGTCCATGGACCGGAAGCTGGATGGTCCATGGGATAGGGGGAGCTGGTCCGCTACCCATGCCCCCAGGGGCACCAGCAGGCCTGCCGGTCCGTAGACGGCCACACCCGCCATGGCCTGGCCCACCACCCGGACCCAGCCGGTCCGCTGGGTTAGGACCACACCCAGGGGGGCTAACCACAGGCCCCTGAACAGGAGGCCGGATAGGGCGAAGACCAGCACCGCCAGCACGGTCCACCAGCCCCGCCTCTCCCAGAGGGCCACCACGCCCCGGCCCACCCAAAGGGCCAGGGGCAGGTTGCCCCCTGTCATGCCCAGCCCCATCCACCCCAGGGTGCTGAAGAGGGCCTCCTTCCAACCAAAGCGCCGGTCCCACAGGCCACCCGTGGCCAGACCGCCATAGGCCCCCTCGAGGACCCCCGCCACCACACCCAGGGCCTCAGGCGGTAGCCCTTTCCCGTTTGCGGTAGATGCCGCCATCCGTCTCCACCAGGCCCAGGTCCACCAGCCGCTTCAGCCTACGGATCACGGTGGACTTGGGTAGGGCGAGCTCCCGGGCCAAGGCGCTGGGTCCCTTTGGGCTGGCCAGGGCCTCCAAGAGGGCGTGGTCCACCTCTTGGTCCACCGGGGTCCAGCCGGACCGGTCCGCTGTGGGGTCCCCTACCCCAGGCTGGACCGGGGTAGGAGCAGCCTTCCCAAGCTCCCGGTCCAACCCGGTCCGGCTTGGTTCAGGGACCTGGGAAAGCCCTAGGCCCATGGAGGTGAAGTTCCCCCAAAACACCACGGAGGCGCCCACCAGGCTACCCCACAGCGCCCAGGCTGAACCCAGCACCACGGAGGCGAAGGAGAGGTAAAAGGTGGCCACCTCCACGGCAAAGGCGATGAAGGGGGAGGCCTTCACCCCTGGGGAGTCAAAGCGGGCGTAGTAGTGCCGCAGGTGGGCGTAGCTGGCGGCCAGGGCTATCGCATACACCCCCACCCCCACCCAGGCCAGGAAAGGGACCTTGTCCGAGGCCTCCCCCACCACCTTGCCGGTGATGAAGCCCACCACCGGCATGGCGGAGGCGGCGATGGCCGCCTGCAGATAGAGGCCTGCCCTCATCCCGCCCTCCTGGACCGGATGAGACGCCTGGCCGCCAGCAGCAGGCCCAGGGCCAGGAGGGTGAGGCCTGCTCCCAGGCCCAAGCCCACCTTCAGCCCCTGGTCCGCCCCCACAGCCCAGGCTGCGTAGATCACCTCGGCGGGAACCTGGTGGTCGCCCACCTGCACCACCCCGTGCACGTTAGCCCGGAACATGCTGCGGGGGAGGACCAGCACCATATCCCCTGTCTGGATGGTGATGGCGTCCTTCACTCTTTCCCCCCAAAAAGGCCGAAGAGGCCCTTGTTGCGCTCCTTTGCATTCAGGGTGCGGCGGAAAGCCTCCGTGATCCGCTTGGCCCATTCCTCC
The DNA here is from genome assembly GCF_003336745.1 of Thermus caldifontis. Taxonomy (NCBI): domain Bacteria; kingdom Thermotogati; phylum Deinococcota; class Deinococci; order Thermales; family Thermaceae; genus Thermus; species Thermus caldifontis. The sequence continues at coordinate 26,719 of NZ_QGMX01000012.1, forward strand.
AGGGCCTTGAGGCGGGGCTCCACCTCCCCCCGCCATAGGTCCGTGGCCAGGTGGATCCGCTCCTCCACCTCGGCCATCACCTCTCCCTTAAGGGTGCGCAAGGCGCTTTCCCACGGTCGGGCGGGCTCCTTTTCCTTTGCCTTCGCCTCCAGCCCCTCCCTAAGGGCCTCCACCTGCGCCCGGAGGCGCAAGATGCCGTCTTTCAGGCCCCCGTACCGGGTGGCCTCCCGGTTCAGCCGCTTTTCCAGCGCCTCCAGCCTCCTGGCCAGCTCCTCCACCTGGGCCGTCAGCCGGCCTATGTGGATGTAGAGGTCGCCCCGATACGGGCTTTGCCCGTAGCCGTGCACCGCTACCTCGTCCTGGTCCATCCCGGAGGCGGTAGGGGGCACCAGGTCTACCAGGCTCAGAATCTCCTCCGCCTGCCGCCTGGAGGCGTAAAGCCTCTCCTCGGCTTCCTTGACCTGCTCAAAGGCCCAGCGCCGGCCCTTGGCCGGGTCGTAGAGGAGGACGGCCTTCTCCAGGCGCTCCCGGTAACTGGGGTCCCTAGAGGGGTCCTGGCCGAAGACCACACGGTAGGCCTGCTGCCACTTGTCCCTTACGGGGCGCTCCTGGGCCTTCGCCTCGTTGGCGGGGGCCTCCGCCTCTGCCTCTGGCGTCGGCTCTGCTCCTTGGTCCTGGGCAGGGCTTGGGGCCGCCTCTGCCTCACTGGGACGGGCCGGGTTTTCCCCGGGCAAAGCGTCCGCTTCCTTTTCCTCCTTTGCCATCCCCACCCCGAGCCCCTCGAAGGCCGCCTCATAGCTCTCTGCTAGGCGTTCCTCCACCATCACTCTGGCGGTCTGCAGGTAGGGCTCGTCCAGGGGAGTGGGCCAGCGGCCTGTGAGGGCCTTAAAAACGTCCTTGGCCCTCCGGGTTACTTCCGTGTGCTGGGCCTTGGCCACCAGGTCGTGGGCCACCTCCGGTTCCCAGGCTCCTAACCGCTCCAGTATGGTCTGCCAAATCTCCTCTTGCACCATGGGTTACCCCCGCATTTGGAAGTAAAGGGCCAGGTACATGCCCAGCATGGCGGGGAAGAAGGGGATGAGAAACCCCCATCCCTCCTCCTCCCGCCGCAAGAAGGCGTCGGCGGTCAGGGCCAGGGCCAGGTAGGCCATGGCCGCATAGGGTCCTCCCAGGTACAGGACCATCCCTCCTGCCAGCCCCAGCACAGCCCCGCCGTACAGGACCCCCACCCGGCCCCGGAAGAGGTAGCGGAGGAGGGGGGATAGGACGAACAAGGTGGTGGCTCCATTCTGGTCCAGGGTTTCCACCAAAAAGTAGGCGGCCATAAGGCCCACCGTGGCCAGGCCCACCAGCGGCGCTAGGCTCCGGACCTGGCTCACGGGAGGACCACCCTCCTCTCGCCATCCACCAGCTCCACCACCCCCTGCGTGGTGCGACTGCCCACCAGTCGGAAAAGGACCATGCGGCCCGTGGGCACAGAAAGGGTGGCCACCCCGTTCACCACCATGCCCCTATCCGCCAGGCGGTATCCGTCGTAGCCCACCGGGGACGGATCGCCATAGAGGGCTACTCCCTCCTGGTCCTCGGGGCGCAACCACACTTCCCCGTAAGCGGTGGTGTCCACGGTAAAGCCCGGGGCGGTGAGCTCCACCTGCACCCGCTTGCGGGCCATGGATACGCTCCGGCTCTCCCCAGCCCTGGCGGTCACCTGGCCCTCCTGGAAGGCGAAGCCATCCCGGTACGCCCGCACCAGGATGGTGCGGTAACTCCCATCGGGCGGGGTGAGGGTCAGGGTAAAGGGAGGGGTGCAGGACTGCCCTGCCTCCACCTGGCCCAGGAGGGCTACCACACAGGAAACCCCACCTGCAAGCCCCTCTGGGGTGAGGCGGATGGGGGCGTACCGGGGCTCATCCACCCGAATGCGCATGCCGTCCGTGGGTGTGTTCACCAGCACCTGGGCCTCCCCTCCTCCTTCCTCCCGCACCCGTATCCCTGCTCTAGGAGCCGTGGGGAGGCTGAGGGTGCCCCTGCTCTCCCTGGCCACCAGCACCATGCCCTCCAGGCCAACCGGTGGCGGATCGGGGAAGGTGGTGGTCCCAAAGGCCCAGGCGCTGTCCACATAGGCCTCGTAGATAGCCCCCCTCGAGGCCCATGGGGCCTCCACCTCCACGCTGACCATCCGCCGCCTTACCTCCACCCGGGCCGTGGTGCCGGGCGCCAACCTGACCTGCCCTGAGAACTCCTGAACGGGGAGGCCCTGCCAGTCCACCCCCACCTCCACAGGCAGCTCTCCGGAAAGGCCGCTAAAGCGGAAGGTGGACCCCTGGCAACGGCTTTGAGCCTGCCCTGCCACCTTCACGGTGATGCAGGCCCCTTCCGGGGCTCCCACCACCTCCAGCTTGGCGGGGCCGGAAAACTCCCCTTGGAGCGCGGTGCACCCGGCCAGGGAGAGGGCCAGGACCAGGAGGCCTTTAGAAGCGAACCTCATAGGCCACCTCTACCCTGCCGTAGAAACCCGTGGCGGCGGTGAACCGGAAGCGGTCCACATGGGAGGCCACGCCATAGCCCAGGAGCCCATCCCGATACCCGGCGGCCACGGAAATGCGGTAGGGGGACAGGACAATGCGTGCCCTGCCCTCCAACTGGAAGGCAGCATCCCGGCCAATGTCCTCATGGGGCACGGCGTAGGCCAGATGCGCCTCCACGGGTGCGTAGGCCACCACTGCAAAAAGAGCCGAAAGGGGCGTATCCTGGCCGCCAAGCCCCCAGTATCGGGCGTACCCCAGGGTAAGGTCCACAGGACCCAGGGGAAGCCCCGCCTGAACCTCCACGAAGGGGCGGCCCAGCTCGCCACCTACCAGGCCGGCTCCTGCCGCCAGACGAGCGTACACCCCAGGCAGAAGCCCCCCCTGGCGCTGGTGCTCCACATAGGCGGTGGTGAAGTAGTAGCCACCTTCTGCGGCCCCCAGCTCCCCCAGGAAGCGGATGCCCTGGAAGAGGCCGTAGCGGACCACGATCTCCCTCCTTCCCCCCAGGTCCCGGTAGGCCAGGGTAACGTCCTCACCGAAGGAGGCCTTCACCTGGTCGGTGCCCAGACGCACCTGGGCGTTGCCGTAGCCCAGCTCCAGCCCACCGAAGGGGCCACCCTCCCCTGTGCCCACATATACCTCCCCTTGGGGCCGGGCCTCTAGGGCCTTTTCCAGTTGGGCAGTTCGCTCCTCCACGGCATACAGACGCCGGCCCACCGCCTGGGCGTCCTTCAGCCGGGCATCCTCAGCGCCCTTGAGCTGGCTCACCAGCTCGTCCACAGCCTTCTCCACCACCTGTAGCCGCCCTTCCAGGGCGCTGAGCCGGGCGAGCTGCTCCCGGTAGGCGGCGTCTGCCCGGGCCAACGCCTCCTGCAGGGCCTTCTGCCCGTCGCCCAAGGTAGCCACCTGACCTGCGGCATCCAGGGCCGCCGCCAGGGCCGCCCTCAGCTCCTCCAGGTCCTCCTCGAGGGTGGATAGCCGTACCCCATACTCCTCCAGGGCCTGCTGGACCTCTGCCGTGGTCTCCCTCAAGGAGGCCAGCTCGGAGAGGGCCTCGGCGATCCGCTCCGGGGTGAGGTTGGCCTCCTCGAGGGTCCTCCTCACCCGGGCCAGAACCTCCTCGGTCCAGGTCAGGTAGGCCCGGTACAGCATGACGGCAGCCTGGTAGCGGTTCACCCCCTGGGTGCCCCTGAAGGTGCCATCGGGGTAGCCCGTCACGATGCCCTTCTCCAAAAGGTCCCTGACCGCCCTTTCCGCCCAGTGACCTTGCGGCACATCCGCCATCTGCGCCTGCGCCTGGGCCACCAGGAAGCCGAAACCAGCCGCCAACAGATACTTGGGAAGGTGCGCCATAGCAGTAATATACTACCACTTAAAACAGTTTATCGCAACATTTTATGGGCCAATAGCCACCCCTTCTGGCTCCCGCCCCTGGAGGAGGTCGTCCACGGCCTGGGCCAGGTTGGGGTAGAACAGGAACCTCCCCTTGGCTACCACCTGCAGGGCAGCGGAAAAGGCCGGGCGGGACCGCCGCTCCCTGACCCTCAGGTCCGGGTCCCCCAAGACGGGGTGTAGGGCTGGGTTTTCCAGCACGTCCAGAAGCCTCTCCCCGTGGGCCGTGGCCACCACCCTCACCCCCCTGCGGCTGGCGGTGAGGCACTCCTGAACGTCCTCGTTGTAGCCGATCTCATCCACCACCACCACCTCCGGGGAGTGGTTGGCAATGGCTTGGTAAATGATCCGGCCCTGGTGCCGGCTAGGGGGGTCCGGGACCTGCATGCGCCGTGCTGGGCGGATCCCAGGGTGGGGTATGGTGCCGTCCCCCCCGATTTCGTTGGAGGTGTCCACGGCCACCACCCGGCTTCCGTAGACCTCGGCCAGGATGCGCACGATGTCCCGAAGGAGGGTGGTCTTTCCGGTGCGGGGAGGCCCCACCACCAGGAGGCTTCCCCCCGTTTCCACCAAATAGGGCCTTAGGGGCTCCGCCACCCCCTGGATGAACTTCCCCACCCGGATGGTGATGCCGGCCATCTCCCCCAGACCGGTGAGGATGCGGCTGATGCGGTGAAGGGTCCCCTCGAGGCCGGCCCGGTTGTTCTCCTTGAACCCGCCCACCCGGTGGAGGACAAAGTCCAGGTCCTCCTTCCGCACCTCCCGCTCCGAGTAGAGGGTCTTGCCGTCCACGGTGTAGGCCAGCTGGTAGCCGAGGTCCATGGCGATCTCTTCCAGGCTGGCCCCATACCCTTCCACCTCCCGCCTAACCCAAGGCGGGAGGCGCTCCATCAACAGGGCGAACTCCCTCTCAAAGCCTTCCCTAAGGGCCACCATCGCTCACCTGTCCGATATCCCTGAGAGAAACCCCACGATCACCCCCAAGGAGAGCCCCATGGGGGCTCCCATGAGGAGGGTCCAGGCGCTCCGGAAAAATCCCTCCACCACCAGCACCAGGGTCCCGGGATCGGCCCGGCCCAGCAGGAATGCCAGGGCGTACAGCAGGGCTAGGGGTGGGACCACCGCCAGGGCAAACCTGCCCAGGGCGTAGCCGCCGAGGAGCCCTGTTCCCAGGTAGACCCAGGCCTGGGGCTGGGCGAAAGCCTCCCCCACCCGGCAAAGCCACTCCACCACGGGCACCTGGGGCAGGCTCGGGCACATCACCCCCTCCCCCTCCGAAAGGCCCAGTAGGTGGCCAGCACCCGCTCCACATACCGCCGGGTGGAGGCGGGTATCCGCCCTGCCTTAACCGCCCCCAGGCCAGCATTGTAGGCGGCCAGGGCCAGCCGCCAGTTGTGGGTGGCGTCCCAAAGTTCCCTCAGGTGCTTGGCCGTGGCCCAAAGGGCCCAGTCAGGGTGGGAGCGCCACTCAGGGGGGGCTCCCGTGGTCCGGACCCAGGTGCCCGGCATGAACTGCCCCAGGCCCACCTCCCCCGCCTTGCCCACGGCCTGGGGGCAGTAGCCGCTTTCGGTCCAGACCACGGCGGCTACCAGGTAAGGGTCTACGCCCCAGGCCTGGGCGTAGTACCAGGTGCGCTCCCACAGGCCTTTGGGGACATAGCCACAGGCCAGGGCCTCCAGGAAAAGGATGCCTAGGGCCAACCAGCGTTTCATGGGATGTCGTGTACCTCAGTAGGTGGCTGGTCCTTGGTCCTGACAGCCAGGTAGGCCATGTAGGCCCGTATGGCCTTAAGCTCTGCGTAGATGTGCCCCAGAAGGGCGATCCCGAACCCATAGAGCCCCAGGATCAGACCCAGGCCTAGGCCCGTGCCGTCTAGGCGAAAAAGGGACAGAAGGGCTATGGCGGCGCCCAGGAAGCCGATGCCCCTGCCTACCAGTTGGGTGGTCCTCTCTACCTTCATCGTGTACCTCCCCGTCGGGCATACTCCTCCAGGTACAGGCGGTGGATCCAGTCCTCCACGGAAAAAGGGGTGGCCCGGATAAAGGCCTGGTAAAAGCGGTGCACCAGGGGTTCCGGCTTGGCCTCCTCCAAGGTGGTGGCCACGTAGCCTCGCCGCACATGGAAGGCCAGGGTGCGGTCCACCACCGCATACTCGCCGTCCAACTGGGGCGCATAGCGCACCGCAACCCCAGCCAGGGCCAGGGAGGGGGCATAGCTGGCGCGGTGCTGGATGCCGCTAGGAGTGGTGAGTAGGTACACCTTCACCCCCCTCTCCACCCTGGCCACCCGTAGGGCTTCCGCCAAGGGCTTCTGGTCCAAAAGCGCCATCTGCAACAATATCTCCCCCGTTGCGGCTTTGAGGATCTCCGCCGCCTCCTGCGGCGTGTACACCTTCGGGGTGGCCGGGGTCTGGCCTAGAGCAACGGAAGCCAGCCAGGCCAAGCCCAGGGCGTATGCGTACGGTCTCACCATCCACCTCCACTGCGGTACCGCACAGGCTGTGCAGGAGCACATCCTCCCCCTTTTCCTTGGGAAGCTGGATCACCTCGGGGGGCGGGCCTTCGTTCTCCTTGTGCCACCGCTCCAACACCCGACACCAGCGGATGAGGGCTCGGTAGCTGGCCCGGGCCTCCTGCTCCAGGGTCTCTAGACCCCGCTTGGTCAGTTCCAGCCGTGCCGGGTTTTCGGAGACGTGGCACCATCCCCGTTTGGCCCACGCGGGCTCGGGAAGAGGGAAACCCTCCGGCAGGTAGATCTCCAGGAGGGTGGTTTCCCGCCCCCTGTAGTACCGCTTGAACCGGGGAAGAAGCCTGGTCAGGGCCTCCAGGTAGAGGACCAGGCTTTCCACGGTGGAAGGCTCCTCAGCCCAGGGCGTGGACATCGGGGAGGGGTGCGCCGCCTGGGAGGAGGGCGGGGACACCTGGAGCCTTTGCCGGGAGAGGGGAATCCCTGCGGACCGTAGCTCCTGGGTCCTGGCTTTGCTCCAGAGGCGATGGAGGAGGTGCTCCTTCCTCCACATGCCAAAGAGGGTCACGCGCACGGGGGGCACCCCCTCCAAAAGGACCACCGCCTCCCCCTTGGCGGCCACCCGCATCTCCTCTACGGAGAGGAGGGGCCGGGCCACCTCCTGCTCCCGCTGGCTCCGGCCCGTGGGGATGGGCAGCATGCTCTTGCGGGTGGCCCCCCGGGCCTCCTGTAGCACGGTGGTTTGCCCCAAGACTTCCGATAGCCTCTCCGCATCCCCGTCAGATAGACCGGAGAGGAAGTACACCCGTTGGGCGAAGGTGCCCTCAATGGCCGCCCACTCCTCCTCGCCGTACACGGCCCGGCCCTGGTCCGTGTTCTGTACGGCGATGTGGTAGGCCACCCTACGGGAGCGCATGGTACCGAGGTTCTCCTTGATGCCGGGCAGGAAGCCGAAGTTGGGAAACTCGTCCCAGTAAACGCTGGTGGGCACCTTTAAGCGGCCACCGTTTTGGTTGGCGTACTGCAGGGTCTTGAGGTCCACGATGCGCTTCAGCAGCTTCAGCAGCACATACCCAGAGGCATTGTCGCCAATGAGCTCCTGCGGCACCCCTATATAGACCAGGCTGGGCTCGGAAAACACCCGCTTCCAGGGCACCTCAAAGGCTCCGGGCTCCGTGGCCATGGCCAGGGCCGGATCCAACCACACGGAAAGCCGGTTTCTGGCCCCGTTGAGGATGCCCGCCAGCTGGTCGTGGCGCATCTCGAGCAGGGTCTTCAACTCCAGCTGGAGGTAGGGGCGCACCTCCACGTATGCCTTCAGGCCGGCCACGCCTTCACCAAGCACGCGGTAGATGTGCGCCAGGGAATAGCGCCCCTCCACCCCTTCCGTGTGGATGAGGCCCTGGAGTAGGGTGCGCTCCAACCCCGGGTAGAACTCCTTGGAATCCGGCACCTTGGGGTTTCGGGGCACGAAGATTTCGGCAATCAGCTTGGCCTGGATGGGGTCCTCGGCTCCCTCCAGGAAGTTGATGCGATAGGAGCGCTCCCCCCATGGGGTAAAGGGGTAGACGGGCCGGCCAAAGTGGGTGTAGTAGTTCATGGCCTCCATGAGGCCGCCCTTGTCGGGGTACTTGAGGTCGTAGACGATGGCGCTCCATCCCTCCTTGGCGTCCAAAAGCAGGTTGGGGAGGTAGTACCCCGAGGTCTTGCCGTGCCCGGGCTTGCCCACCACCAAGGTGTGGGCCACCCGCCCCGCCTCGGGAACCCGGATGGGGTTCCGCCCCATCTGCCCGTACCACCCGCTCCCCTTCTCCGTGAGGTAAGGGGCCAGGTCCTTGGGGGTGGCCCAGCGCCCAAGCCCGGGCATTTTCCTGGGCCTTGGGGGGTTATATACAAAGGGTGAGAGGCCCAGCACAAACCCCAGCACCAGGACCACCCGTAGGAGGTCGTAGTCCAGGCGCTGCATCCAGAGCTGGTTCAGCTGGTCCCCGCAAGGGGTATTGAGGGCCATCATACACGGGGCCATGAAGGCCGCCCCACGGGCCCCTGGCCGGCCTATGGCCCGGTCCCATCCCGCCTGGGCCAGGAGGTCTGCCGCCTCGAGGCCACCCCTGAGTCCCAGGTAGAACACCCCCCCCAAAGACCCCAGGAAGAGGGCAAAGCCCAGGGCGCGCAATGCCTTCAGCCAGGGAGGGGTTGCGAACAGGCTATCCATTCTGAACCCTGGTAGAGCTTTCGTAGGCCTCCTGGTCAATCCACTTTGGCCCCCGGTCTATCCACCGCTGGGTGGCCACCGGAGCTCCCTTGTACTCCTCGGGACCCCCCTGGTAGGGAATGTAGGGCACGGGGTCCCGCTTAACCCACTTGGGTCCGCGGTCGATCCAACGCCTCATTCCTCACCTCCTTTCTCCCAATCTTCTGGGGTGTTCCCCATCTGCGCCCTGTCGATCCACCGCCCTGGGGGCACAGGGCCGGGAACGGTGGTACCGCTTTCGTAGGCCTTCCGGTCTATCCACCGCTGGGTGGCCACCGGAGCTCCCGATGCCCCATCCGTTGCCGGTGTGGCCCATTGCGTGGTAGCGGCAGCGGTAGTAGGCGAAGAAGGCGCTTGCCGTTGCACCACGATGGGGGATGCGCCTTCGCCGTAGGTGCCTCGGTGCATCCAGGGGATCTTAGAGGTATCCTCCTGCGGGCGCTCGTAAGCCGGGGGGGATCCGCCCAGCTGCCCCATTGGGCTGGAAAGGTAGCCGCCCACCCTTTCGGCCAGCTGGCCAGCCTTCTGACCCACACCCGCCGCCAGGGCCGCTGTCCCGCCCACGGCCACGGCAGCGGTGGTGGCCGCACCCCTGGCTGCGGAGGCCGCCGCCTCCACCCCGCTGGTGGCCGCCCGCACCCCCATCTGGGTGGCCATGCCCAGGGCCGCCGCTGTAACCGCCAGGGTGAGGCCTCCGAAGAAGCTGGCGATGAGGGTGGACAAGTACCCCGTGATGAGGAGGGCCGCTGCCATACCCCCCATGGTCATGAAGAGGGTCTGCGCCCAGGCCTGGAACATGTCCACCAAACCCTTACCCAGCCCCATCAGGATTGTGGCCGCCTGGCTGGCGGTGAGCCGGATGGCCGCTTGCACCATGGTGCCGCAGGCCCGGGGAGAGAGGAGCATTTCGGGCTGGGGTTCCACGTTCTCGTAGTCCAGGCGGCCATCGTTGGGGTTGGTGATGACCTTGTACCCGCACACCTCGGGGTTCCACCCGTTCTGGGTGGCGAGGTTCTGCAGGTTTTGCGCAAAGCGCTCCCGGTTGGTGCGCATCTGTTCCGTTACTTCCTTGACAAAGCTGTCCACGATTTCCTTGGCCTGGGAAGCAATGTAGGCGGCAGGCCGGGACACGCCCAGCTCCATCCCCCCCCGCAAGACAAAGGGGCCGATGCTCCCCATGATGAAGGCCCATATCACCACGGAGATCCACCTACCCACCAGGGACGGCCCCAGGCCGATGGGCAGGGCAAGGCTGCCTGCCACAATGGGCCAGAAGGCCGAGGCCAGCATGAACAGGGTGGAGATCACCACCGTGAGCACCATGGCGGTGATGACGAAGGGCACCAAAAGGAGGCTGGCCGGATTCAAGAGCTGCGCTGCCGCCCCAATCCCCGCCATGAGGTTCTGCGTCCATGTGGGGGTGTTGCCCCCATCCGTGAGGTAGGTGCCCGCCAGATGGACGATGCCCGCCTCCAGGATGGCCACCACTGTGAAAAGCGGGTTGATCACTGCTCCCAGGGCCTTCAGGTTGTTGCTGGCCTCGGTGATGCTTTCGGCTAGCTCCGTGCGGAAGCTGTTGGTGATGGCGTAGTAGACGCCGTTTACTCCGCCGAAGGCGTCGTCAAGGGCCTCCCCAAACCACAGGAAGGCTCCGGCCAACACCACCCGGGCCATGGCTCCCAGGACCTCATCCAGGCTGCCGTAGTAGACGGCCCGCACCAGGCTCCACACCAGGCCCACCACGATGAGGCTCCGGCCTATGGTGTAGGCCCCGGCCTGGAAGTCCCTCAGGCTGGCCTTGAAGAGGGCGATCCAGTCGTTGATGTTCAGCATGGCCCCCAGGATCCCCATCACGAAGTCCCGCACCTCGTTCGCAATCTGCCCCTGGGGTGGGGGCGGGGGGTCCGCCAGGGCCAGGCCCAGGGCAAAGGGAAGGAGGGCAAGGGCGATTTTCCCGAGGCGGGAACGCCTCATGGCGTACCTCCCGCAGTGGTGCTCTGGGCTTTCCATTGCGTGGCCAGCACCTGCATGGCCTCAGCCGCCGCCACGTACCGGGCTGAGGTGGCCTCCGCCTGGGAAGCAATACGGGCCATGGCTTGCCTAAGGGCATCCACTTGGGACTGCTCCTGCTTCCGGATCAGCTCCACCAGGTTCTGGTTCACCTGGGAAAGCTGCTCCACGGTCATCGCCTGCTGGGTGGCCAGGTTCTTGAGCTCCTGGACGGCCCGGAAGGAGTTTTGCGCCTCCAGGCGGATTAGCTCAGCGAACCCCTTGACCACCACCTCCGTCACTTCGCGGGTGGAGGGAGCCGACTGCGCCTCAGCCACAAGGCTCTCCGTGATCCCATCCGACATCACATCCCCCGTGCTGGGCGTCTGGGAGGCCCGCACGCCGGGAGTCGGTTGGCCCGCCTGGAGCTGGCCCTGGCCCGGAGGGTAGCTGCCTTGAGACCCGCTCCCCCCAGGCGTCCCTACGAGGGTCGAGGACCCACTCAAACCCCCCGTCAAGGCGGCCCACCCGTTTTGCACCGCCTCCTTGATAAAGTTCCAGGCCGCCCCCAGGGTGTCCCAAAGGTCCTGGAGGGTGTTCTCCAGGCTGGTGTTCTCCTGCTGGTTGTTGATGTTCTGGGCCACCCGGGACTGGTTCTCCAGGAGCTGGGCGGTGCGCTGGAGGTCCCTAAGGCTCTGCTGGGTGGCCTCAAAGCGCAGATGGGGCACCACCCCCGCCACCATGCGGGTCCACCACTCTGGACCCCAGTAGGGGTAGTTCTGGTCGGGCTGCCACCCCTCAATCTCCTGGATTTGCTGGGCTCGTATCCGGGCCAGGCTAGTGAGAACGGCGTTCTTAGCCCGTCTGATGTCGCTCATGAAGTTGGTGAGGGTCTGGTCGATCTGGTCCACCGCGGGGTTCAGGGTGTGAAGGCCTAGGGACTTCCCAAGCCAGTCCAGGGCGATACCTGTGCCGTAGTAGATGGCTTGGTTCTTGAAGTCCTCCCACATGTCCCCGAGCTCGTTCCAGTACATCACCGCCTTCTTGACGGTCCGGTGGGCGGTGCAAAGCCAACGCACAGAGGCCAGGCTATAAAAGTTGATGGCTCGGCACGCCTGGGTGATAAAGCCGTCCAGGTCCTCGGCAAGGCCCTGGGCCTGCAGGGAGCTTTGCCCTAGCCCACCTCGCACCTGGACGGGCAGGAAGGCGTATGCGGTGCCGGTTTTGGCCCCCGTGTACTCCACCAGAAGCTGGACAGCCCGGGTGCCGCCAAACCCCGTGGTGTCCCAGTAGCGGCTTACCACGCCCCCCTTGATCCCAGGGCGGGATTCCAGGATGGGCCGCCCGCTGGGCAGGGCCACGGCCTTCACGCTGATGATGCTCTCTCCAGGCTCTGCCCACACCCCCACCTCTAGGCGCACCACCCGCCCCTCGTCCAAGACCTGGGGTGCGGGGGAGATCCACTCCACCCTCACCGCCCAGGCCGGCGCTATCGCCAGGGCTAAGAGGAGTATGCGCTTCATGCTCTTCCCTCCGCCAGGGCTATGACGGCACCCACCACGTCCCCTCCGAAGGCCTCCACCACCTTGCGCCGCCTGGCCATGTCCTGCTGGTCCGTGGTGAAGAGCCAGTAGTCATAAGGGGTGGGCCACAGCTGCAGCACATCCCCCTCCCGGAGATCGTCCCGGACAGTCCACACCATGGCCTCACTGAAGAGGCCCTTGACGCCTCCCAGGGTGCGGAAAACGGCCATGGCCCGGTCAGGCAGGCCGAAGAGGGCCTGCACATACTCGTCTTCCCCTTGCAGGCGCAAGAGGAAGAACCAGGTGGTGTTCTGAATGATGCGCCCGGCGCTTTCCCCCTGGAAGTCCTGGAGGCTTTGGGTGATGGACCATATCCCGCCCCCCAGGTGCCGGAACCGGCGGTAGAGCTCCTCCACCAGGGTGGCGGCGTACTTGTTTTTGAATACCTTCCAGGCCTCGTCCAGGATCACCAGGGTCCGCCGCTCCTCCCCTCGCTCCTTTCCCTCCTTGGCCCGCTTCCAGATGAGGTTGGCCATGAGCATGGTGCCCACCACATCCAACCCCTCATAGGTATCCAAACCCTCTAGCTCGTAGCAGACCACTCGGGCACTGGAAACGGGCACATTGGTGGGCCGGTCCACGAAGGTGCCCATGGGGGTGTCGCCGGTCCAGCTTTGCAGGCGCAAGGCCAGGCTCCGGGCCACATCCTTCTCCGCTGGCGATACGCTCCGCCCCCCCACCTCATCCAGGGTCAGAAGGGTCTTCACCAGATCCCTCAGCTGGGCGCCCAGGTACCTTTTCTCCTCCCGCCCATCGGGCAAGAGGTCCACGGTGGTCGCCCTCTTGTAGGTCTGCTCGATGGCCGCCTCAAGGAGGGCGTTTTCAACGGCCTCCTCGGTCTTGTCGTCCCCGGGGGGCACCATGGCCCGGATGATTTTGAGCAGGTCCCCCTTCTTCTCGGGGGTAGGTTCCACCTGCCCCTCGTCCAGGTCAAAGGGGTTCACGCTGGTGCCCGCCCCAGGCCGGATCTCCACCAGGGCTCCGCCAAAGGCCTCCACCAGGGGCTGGTAGTTCTTGCCCCGGTCGAGGATCACCACGCTCACACTGTCGTCCCGCAGGAGTTCGGAGATCAGGTACTGCACGGTGAAGGTCTTCCCGCTCCCCGATCCCCCCACCACGATGCCGTTGTAGTTGCGAAGCCTCCGATCGAAGGGGTCCACATAGATGAGCGCCCCCTGCCGGTTGCGGAAGGCGGCTAGGGGCCTTGGGCTTCCCTTCCATGCACCCGTGGTGGGGAAAAAGTGAGCGGCATTGGTCTCGAGGAGGTACACCCGTTCGTCCAGCATCCCCCCAGAAAAGGGGGCGGCATTCAGCCAGGGTGTGAGCAGGCCGTTGCGCAGCACCCTGAAGGGGTTGCCCGGGACCTTGGCTAGGGCGGACATGGCCTGGGCGATCCGCCCATCCAAGGCCCGTCGCTCCTTTTCCAGGAGCACCAGGGCCACCCCCACTTGGAAGACATGGTCCCCCGTCTGTGAGATGTGGGTTATGGCCCCCTCGGTTTCGGCCTGGCCCACCCTGACATTGGGGTCCACATAGGTGCCCGATTGGCTGGCGGAATAGTACCGCCTGGCCCTGGCCTTAAGGGCGCGCAAGGCCAGTTCATGCCGCTCATGGAGGAAGTCCATCACCAAGTAGAAGCGGCTACCCCCTGCCTGGGCCAGGACGTCCCCCATCTCGGCAAAGGTTTCATCGGGCACGGTGTAGAGGGCCAGCATGCCCACCCACATCCCACCCACATAGAGCGCCTCCCGGTAGGAGTTGTCCACCTCGCTACGGCCCAAGAGGGCGCGCAAGGTGGGTGGCCTAAGGCTGGGTACCCGGCGGATGGCCTCCCGGGGGTAGCGCTGCCAGGTGGGTTGGTAGCTGGGGGTGGTAGCCAGGGCCAGGTCAGGGTTCAGATAGCGGTAGGCGAGGGCGAAGATATCCTGGTCCCCCAGGGGAATAGCCCGGATGCGGTAGGCCATGGCGCTTTGGATAAGGCGCTCACGTACGGCGGCGGCCTCCTGCAGAAGCTCCTGCCACTCGCCCCGGGTGAACGGCACCCGCCTGCGCTTGTGGCGGACCCTGCCCAGCACGACGGTGAGGTAGGCCCGCCGCTCCAAAATGCGCTGGGCCTCCCATGCCTGCCGCCACGCGCCATAACGGACCTCCGCCAAAAACCGGGACACGGGGTGGCTGGGGTTGAAGGCGTCCTTATAGGCCTCCACCCGCTCCGGGGAGGCGGGGGCCACCTCCACGATAAGCCTGGCCCGGCTCCCCTCCGGGACGGCGTTGCGCAGGATGGACTTGATAACCCCCACCAGGCCCTCTATGTAGGACGTGGGCACAAAGAGGGTGGGGTTGAGCTCCAGGAGGACCCCCAGCTCCACCCTCCCATCCGAGAGCACCATGAGGCCGTCCTGGATCTCCCAATAGGGAAGAAGGGCGGTCAAGGAGGCTTCCCTAGCCTCTCCAAATGGGGTCTTAGCGGTCATACTCGTCGGGCAGGAAGAGGGGCGTGGTGTCCTCGTCCCGTTCGGGTTTGAAGCGCTCCTTCTGGGTAAGCCATGCGATCTCATGCCACAGGCTGGCCCCCGGATAGAGCAGGCGAAGCCGGTCGGAAAAGCGGATGGCGGCGTAGCCCAAGGCTCCAGCCAGGACCAGGCCTAGGGCTGGGTGTGGCAAGGCCCCACCCAGCTGGAGGCCAAAGGTCATGGCCATGGCCCCCAGGAAGAGCTGCCACAGCTCCAAACCCAAGAGGGTCAGGGGTTGGTAGAGCCGCCACACCCGAAGCCTCAGCATCCTGGCCTCCTAGAGGATGTTGTTGCAGGCGGCGGGCAGGCTTTCGCTGGTAGTGATGAACATCTTGGCGAAGTAGGGTGCCGCTGCGACGATGATGCCCCCTACGCCGGCCCCAATCATGAGGGGCATGGCGTTGCGCCCCCCGATGGCCAGGGAGATGCCCCCGATAGCGAACATGAGCACGATGATCCCCAGACCTACAGGCCCCTTCAGGTACCTGATGATGGTGCAAAGGGCGGCGGTCACGTTGTTGAACGCCTGGTCGGCCTGGGCGTGGGCCACGCCAGACAGGAGCACCACGCTGGCCAGGAGGGCCAGCACCAAGAACCTGCCGTGCTCGGAACCGAAAAACGCCTTGATCCGTGCCAGTACAGCCATTGCTACATTACCTCCGTAGGCAACCTTGGGAAACTTGAGTCTTTAGCCTTGGACCCGAACGTCTTGGGCCGATATGGGTTTCGCTTCCCACTCCCACCTCCTTTCCGCCTCATACGGCTATCACTATAGCATATTGGCCACACTATATGGCAACATAGAGGCATGCGCCTAGACCCTGCGGTGAGAAAAGAGGCGGAAGCCAAGCTGGGCAGGCCTATTCCCGAGCCGGATGACCCCGAGTTCTATCGGCTGGTGGACGAGGTCCGCCTATCGGATCCCGAGCTGGCCGAAGCTCTGGAGAAAGGCATCCAGTTTGAGCAGGTGGTCCCCCCTGAAGAGGAGGTGCGCACGGAGGTCAAGAAGAGGGCCTTCCTGCGGGACCTGAAAAACCGCCTCCTGATGCGTTACGACGAGCTTTCCGGGGAGTGGGTCCCCTCGAGGCCCAAGCAGATCGCCCTGGGGGTGCTGGCCCTCATGGGCCTTCCGGTGCTCATGTGGGGCATGAACAACCTGGGTGGCTCCCCATCCCGTGCCCCGCAAACCCAGGTGGCGGCCCAAGCCCCGAGACAAACCGATTTGCCTAGGCAAGGGGGAGCCGCGGCACCCGGGATTTTGCCCAATCCCGATGGGCAAGAGGCAGACCCTTTGCCCGAAGGGCAAACACCTGTGCGGGAGACCCCCCAGGTTCAGCCGGGCGCTCCCGCTGAAGGGGGGCAAAACGCCCCCCTGGCCGGAACGGATGCCGTGCCTCCTCCCCCTACGCCTGCGGCCACGGGAGAGGTGCCGCCTCCCCCTGCTACCTACTCGGGGGGGACTCCGCAAGAGGTTGCTCAACCATCCCTCACCGCCTATATCAACACGGGTGGTGCGGCCCAGGCCCTTCCCGCCACGCCTTTGGCGGCCTACGGGCGTCAGGCGACCCAGTCCCAGGAAGGGCAAGCCCAAGCGGGGATGGGAATAACCCTCGGGACGGGCCAGGTGCAGGCTCCCTCCATGGGGGCCTACCAAGCCTCCCAGCCCCAGGCCCAAGGCCAGGTGCCTCCCGTGGCCTCCTTTGTGGCCTACAAGCCCAGCCCGTCTCCTTCACCCACGCCTCCTGCGCCTTCCACCCCAAGCCAGGGGAGTGAGTTGCGCTATTTCCAGGAGGCGATGCCCGAGGTGTTTGGCCAGGGCCAAAGCCCCGGGACCTTAGGAAGCCGGCAAGGGCCCGTTCCACCCCCCCCCGGGACCCCCACCGTGGGCCAGGCACAAGGGCCTGGGGCTAGTCCGAGCCCCTACAGCCCAGGCGCTCGCCTGAGGGGCCGCTTGGCGGTCAGGCTGATTGTCCCGGAAGGGGAAGAGGTGCCCGTGGCCGTGGAGGCCGAGGATGGGGCGGTTTTCCTGGGGAAGGCCAAGCTGGCGGCCACCCGCCGGGTGGAGTTGAGCCTGGACCAGGCGGTCATAGCCGGGAGAACCTACCCCCTGAAGGCCACTGCCCTGGGCCAGGACCGCGCTCAGGGGCTTCCGGCCCAGGTGCGGGAAGAAGCCCCCAGCCTGGTGGCGGACCTGGTCCGGGGCTCCTTGCGGGGCCTTTCCGATTACGTCAAAGCCCGGAGCCAACAGACCACGGTGACCACCACCCCCGGGGGCACGGTGATCCAGCAGGGCCAAAGCGTCCCCCTGGAGATGTACTTGGGGGCTGCAGCGGCAGACCTCTTCAGCGTGCCCCAGGGGCAAAAGGCCGTGATCCGCATCGCTGAGGTGGCCGAAGGCAGCCCGCTGGAGGTATGGGTCCTGCAATGAGCCTGACACTTTTCGAGTTGGACGGGGTGTGGACCTCGGGACAGGTGGAGCGGTGGGGCCTCGAGGTGCCCTCCTCCGCCCGGGTGGTGGAGGGTTACCTGGGCCTCACCCACTACCAAAAATCCCGCCCGGTGCGCTTTTTCGTGAAGGAAAGCCTGATCCACCTGCCCTTGACCACCCTGCGCCACTTGGCGGGGGTGGCGGAAATGCGCCTCCTCCTGGGGGTGGATCCCCCCTTCTGGCGCGTCTTCCACCGCCAGGTCCACCCCGTGGAGGAACCGGATGCCGTGTGGTTTACCCCTAACGGTCCGGTGGCGGTGGAGTACGACGTGGGTAGCTACTCCCGAGGCAGGGTGCGCGCCAAGGCGGTGGCCTTCGCCACCCGGTATGTGGGGCAGGTGTGGGGCACGCCGGCAAAGGAAAGGGCGAGGACCCTGGTGCTCCTCCTACCAAGGGGCACCAGGGTCCTCCAGGCCGTTTGGGCGTAGTACGCCTCCTACTGCCCCCCACACGAAAGCCCCTTCACCGGCCGCTCATCCGGCCTCGGGGTGTAGGGTGGCGGAGGCCCCCGGAAGGTGCAGGCGCCATACCCTCCGGTGAGCTGGCGGATCAGGGGGTAAAAGGCCGCCGTGTACTCTCCCCGGCCATTGGGGATGGGGGCCAGGAGCCCCGCCAATAGCAGCAGGGCGATGAGGCTCCACTTGGCCCGCCTCAGATCCCCCATCACCACCCGGTAGCCCAGGAGGACCACCGCCAGGACCACGGCGGCCAGGACAAAGCCCACCTTGGGGGTTAAGGCGCAAACTATCCGGGTAACCGCACAAAGGACCTCGGTCATGGCAGAAGGTGCAGGCCCCTTAGCAGGGCCTCTGCGGCGAAAGCGATGGCGCTGCCCACACCGGTGGCGATCAGGTAACCAATCCCCCGCTCCCTTTCCCCGATGGCGATAAGGATGCCCCCAAGGAGAATGCCGAAGGTGGCTATGGCAAGCAGGAACTCCCTTGTGGGGCGGAAGGAGGCCACCAGATCCGCCATCACCTCAACGACTCCCAAGGGGCACCTCCTGAAGCTCCACCCTCCGCCCCCGGCGGACCGGGCCTTGTCCCTCGGGCACCAGAATCACGATGCGGCTGGCGCTGGCCTCCAGGGGGTCCTTGGGTTGGGGGCGGCTTCCCCTACGCACTCCCCCTAGGACCAGGACCCGCTCCCCATTCCCCTCCAAAAGCGCCTTGGCCCGGTCCCGGTCGTACCTCACCACCCGGTAGCCCTCCTGGACCATCCCCTCCACGTACCGCCTGACCAACAGGGCATTCTCCAGAGCAGAAGGCCTTGGCGTATAGTAGCGGGTCTTGCCCAGGAGTACCCGTCCCCGCCCGGCGGGAACCAGCACGCCTCCCAGGCGGGTCCCCACCACCTTCAGGATGCCCTCCTCGAGGGCCCTGGAAACCGTGGGCTCCCCGTAGCGGGCCAGGGCCTCTCCCAGGGTGTAGGGGCCTTCCTGCCAGATACGAAGGAGCTCTACCATCCCCGCCTCCTAAGGCGACTGGATCTCCAGGGTCTTGCCCAGGAGGGAGCGCTCCAAGAGGAAGGTGCGCCCAGGCCCAAGCTCCACCCCCCGCCACCGGAGGAGAAGTTCTCCCGGCCTGGCCCCGCTCACAACGATTACCCCGCTTTGTCCCTCGCCGGGCCTCAGAACCGCCTTCAAGGGGTCCCGCCGCACGGAAAAGGCCAGAGGGCGTCCCTCCTGGAGGACTTGCAGATCGTTCAGGGCAAAGCTCACGGGGTTTTTCCCCCGGTTCTCCAGGCTGAAAAAGATGCTCACCTTCCCGGAAGCGTCGGTGGGGGCTTCCACCGTGGTGGTGAAACGCACATCCAACGGGGATGGGCTGGGGGCTTGGGTGGACGGGGCACTGGAAGGGGCACTGGAAGGCGGCGGGCCCGAGGGCTCCCGGCTTGGGGCGTAGGTGCCCCCCTGGGTCCGCTTCAGAAGGATCTGGTAGCGCCTGGGGTACTCCCCAGGGGAGATCCGCACGGTGAAGAGGAGGGTCCTCCCCCCCACCTCCACCACCAGGTCGGTCATCCCGCTCTTCACGGGCACCGCTCCCGTGGCCGTGCCCACCAGGCCAGCGGAAAGGAGTAGCCTGGGACCCCCGCCTTCAATGCGCAAAAGCTCGCGCTTGGCACTGAAGGCGGCATCCACCTGGTCCCAGAAATCCAGCACCGTGGTGAAGCCAGGGCTTACCTCTATGAGCCCTGGCTTCTGGACCAGGTCCTCAGCGTAGTAGGTCTTGAGGACCACCTGGGCTTGGGCCGAGAGAAACAAGGCCATGGCGATAAGGGTGTACCTCATACACCCTCATGTTGCCACATCTAGCCTTTCACCGCAACACCATGTGGCAAACCTAGCCACAGCCTCACCCCCAAGGGGACCAGGGTGGCCAGGGAAAGCCAAGGATAGGGGGATAGCAGGACCAGGGGGAAGAGGAGGGCCACCCCCCAAAGGGCATCGGCCCAGGCCACCAGGTAGAGGAGGGCGGCCTGTCCGTAGGGCAGGGGGCGGTAGAGGGAAAGGGCTCCGTACAGACCCGGCAACAGGACCCAGGCCAGGCCCCCGGCCAGGGCCACGTGGGGTGGGAACCCATAGACGCCCCCCACGAAGGCCAGGGCCAGGAGGCCCCACAGGACCCGCCCGAAGCCGGCCATCCACTCCTCGGAGGCCCCACCTTGCCTTAGCAACCGGTCCTGCACCGCCACCATCCAAAGGGCCAGGGGAAGCAGCACCGCCCCCCCAGGGAAGAGGAAGGCTACCAGGAGGGGCAGGAGGAGGGCCACCAGGAGGGCAGAGGTCCACCCCCAAACCCTCTTGGGTAGGGGCGGCGCCTCCACCTTTGGCTCCACCTTTTGGGCCACCCCGCCCTCTTGGGCAGGGGAAGGGGCTTTCGGGACCCTCGGGCTCACCCTAGGCGGCTCCCCCGTGCATCCTCCCTCCAGGAACTCCTTCAAAGCCTGCACCTCTTGGGGGCTCAGGACGCGGGGAAGGCCGGAGAGATGCCCCTCGAGGCTCGCCACGTGCAAGACCCCGTGTCGGTAGCCGCTCCCCTTGCCCACCACCAGGGGCACCACGGGCACCCTCAGGCGCCCGTACAGCTCCCGGCCCAGGGCGTTTGCCGCGTCTGCGTCGCTTCCGAGGGCAAACACCCCCACCTCGCTCACCACCACATGCCCGTTTTCCCATGGCAGCAGGTGGATCTCCATTGTCCCCATTAAAGCACTCATTCAAACTCCTCCTTGGTCAAAAGGGCCTCCCCTACCCTGGCCAGCACCTCCTTCCGCAAGGCCTCCCGCCCCCGGGCATGGGCCACCTCACACGCATCCCCGCCCTCCAAGGGGGAAAGGATGGCACCCCCCAGCTCCTCTCGCCAACGCCCTGCCGCCTTTTCCCCTGCCTCGTCCCCGTCCAGGAGCAGGAAGATGGGCCGGCCATCGGGACTGGGCAGGGTACCGTTCACCCCAGCCACGCCCACCACGTCCAGGACATCCCCCACCGCCAGGTAGAGGGCTACGGCGTTGAGCTCGCCCTCCACCACCAGCACCCCCTTCTTTTGCCCATAACCTGGGCCGTACCAGGGCGGGGTGCCGCTGCCCCTTTGCAGGTAGCGGTAGCGTTGCCCCTCCCGAGGGCGCAAATGGCGCACCTTCACCGCCACCACCTCCCCTTGGGGGCCATAGATGGGCAGGTACAGGTCCCCTTCTGGAGAGAGGCCCATGCCCAGGATCACCGCCTCCCGCAGGCTGATCCCCCTCCCCTGCAGCACCTCGGGCAAGTGCGGGCAAGCCCTAAGCCGCTGCTGGGCTTCCCGAAGGAGGTGCTCCGTGTTCTGCCCGCTACCCTGCCGCTTCCGGGGTACCGAGGCCTTCTCCCTGGGTAGCTCGGGTAGCGCCCTCTCCCCCAGAAGGATGGCCACTGCCTCCGCTTTGCTGAGCCCGGCGGCCAGGAGGAGGTGGTAGGCGTTGCCGCTTTCCCCCGTGGCGTGGTCCCGGAAGAACCACACCCCCCTCGCCCGGAAGAGGCTAAGCGACGGATGCCGGTCCCCCCGCCACACCGCCCGGTACAGTCCGGGCCTCCCAGGCCGGGCCCCAGATTCGGGCCAAAGCCTGGCCACCAGCTCAGGCAGGTCTATGGCTTCGATGGCCTTGGTGAGCTCGTCCACGGTCCCCCCCCATGTAGCTAAGACAGGGCCCCAGGGAGATGCCCTAGGGCCCCCCTTCGTCCACGGGGCCTTTTGGCCCCCCTGCTCTAAAAGGCTTCGGGGTCCAATAGCGCTTCCAGCAGGATGCCCAGGTGCCCCCGCTGCAGCCGTACCCACACCATAGGGCCTATCTCGTCCATCACGAAGCGCACTTCGGCTGGGACCTCGGCGGCGGGGCGTTCCCCGAGCAGGGTGTGGCCGAAGGCGGTGAGCTCCTCCTGGGCGTGGTCAGGGAGGACCACAAAGGGCACCACCGCCGCCTCACCCCCAGACCACAAACGGAACTGGCCTGGGGCCAGCTCCAGCGCCTCCCGCAAGGCGGCCAGGTCCACCACCATGGCAAGCCGTTCCTCCTTTGGAGACAGGTGGATCACCGCATACTGGGTTGTCGTTCCCACCATGTGGGCCATGGTAGGGGTCGAGGCTTACAGCGGCTTACAGAGCAGTCGCCGGATTAACAGCACTTGGGGGCCGGGTCTTGCCCAGCCCCCAAAGCTTGGTGGAGGTGGGGGGAGTCGAACCCCCGTCCGAAAGTCCCTGCGGCAGGCCTCTACGTGCGTAGTCCGTGTTTTGGGTGTCCCCCTGGCTTAGCCCACGGACAGGCGGCCAAGGGTAAGCCCCGCTGGTTTTCGCCTTGGGTTACGGGGCTTAGCCAAGGCTAGCCGGTCTTGTGTCCCCGCTACCGTGAGCCACCGGCAGGGCTACCGGGCAGGGTTGCGGTCTTAAGCCGCAAGAGCAAGCTGCTTGTTGGCAGTTATTCGTTTGCGGGTTTTTACGAGGCCACCCGCACCTCGGCACGCCACCTGCCCTCGGCGACCCCCGTCGAGACCGTTCACCCCCTTGATCCCATGGGGAATAGGACCCCTCTGGTAGGTATCATGTTACCATATGCCCCGACTGGTTGCCATTGAAGCGCCATCCGGGTATGGGAAAACCACATATTTAGCCTCCCTGGGCGGGGCCTGGGTAGGCCTGTTGCCAGGCGAATCCACGCCAGAGGCACTCCTACGCCTAATCCACTTGGCCCTCTTGGGCACGCCACCCGCTGAGCCCCATGCCCCGGGGATGGCCAGGGCTCTCTTGGAAGCGCTGGGCCAGCGGGAGGTCCTGCTGACGGTGGACGACACCCACCACCTCAACCCTGCTGCTGCCGACTACCTGGTGGCCCTGCTAGGTGCGCCGGGGCTGACCCTTTACCTAGCGGGCCGGGACCTGGGCAACATACGGGCCTTGCCCCGCCTGGTCGCCTCAGGCTTGGCCACGGTGCTGGGGCCGGAAGACCTCCTGGCCCTAACGGGATACCTTCCCGTCCATCTAGAAGAAGAGGTGGAGCACCGCCTGGACGCCATGCGCCCCGGCGAATATCAAGCCCTCCTCTCCTTGGCCGGGCTTCCCCTCTGGCGGGAAGAGGACTTGCAAAGGGCAGGCTTGTCCTTCCACCAGTTGGTGGCGGTACACGGCCTGCCCATCGGGCGGCGCAAGGGGGTGTACTGGCCCCAGGAGGTCCTCCGGGAGGCGCTGATACGGCGGGCGGGGGCTGAAGTCCTTATCCGCAACGCCGCCCGCCTGGAGGGGTCCCACCCTGGGCTGGCAGCCAGGCTCTACGTGCGGGCGGGTGCCCCACAGGAGGTGTTGCGCCTGGCCGAGCCCCGCACGGAAGGCTGGATCGCCTACTCCCGCTGGGATGAGGTCCTGGAGTGGCTAGGCCCGGTACCGGAGGAACACCTAGGCCCCTTGGCCGGCCTGGTGGCCCTAGCCCGGCTGGAAAAGGGAAATGTGGAGGGCGCCCTAGCCCTGGCCCACGCCTACCCCACGGATCCCCTGGCCCTTCTCACCCTGGCCCTCCATGCCTACCGAGCAGGCCGGGCCGCGGAAGCCCAAGCCCTGGCGGAGAGGGCGCTGGCTGGGGAAAACCGGGGCGTCGTGGAACTCCTAGCCCGGCGCATCGCCCTGGCGGCCCGTATGGCCCAGGGTGTCCCCGGGGCAAGCCTTTTGGAGGAGGCCAAGGCGCTCCTGCGCAAGGCGGAGGTGTGGCCTAGCCAATACCTGGCGGTTTTAAGCCAGTACCTGGCCCTCTCCCCTCGCCCCACCCCTGCCCTGGCCCAGGAGGGCTTTCGCAAGTGCATGGAGCTGGGCCTGCCCCAGCGGGCGGCTCCCTTCCTCATGTCCTGGGTGGAGGCAGCCCTTGTGGGGCAGGCAGAACCGGAGGAGGTCCTCGAGGGGGCCCGGAAGCTCCAGGAGTACGGCAGGCTAGGGGTTCCCCTGGCCCTGGTCTGCGGGCACCTGGCGGAAGGGTCCCTACTGGCCTACAAGGGGGAGTGGGAGGGTGCGGAGGCCGCCTTTCAGCGAGCCAGGCTCCATGCCTCGGAAGGGGACTTCTGGGATATGTGGTACTCGGCTACCCAGAGCCTAGTGGAGGTCCACCTAGCCCAGGGCAACCTGCGGGAGGTAGGGGCGCTTCTGGATGAGATGGACCTGGTGGTGGAAGCAAGGGACCTGGTGCCTACCCACCGGGTCTACCGTGCCCTGTGGCTTCTGCGCCAAGGGGAGGTCCACCGAGCCCACCGCCTCCTGGAGGAGGCCAAGGACGATCCGGGGGAGGCTGGCGCCATCGCCCGTGCCCTCCTTGGGGTGGCCCTCACCCCCAGAGAGGAAACCCCCTGGTTTTCGCTTTCCAAGCGGCTCCTGGGGCTGCCCACCACCTCGAGGGTGGTGTCGGCAACCGAGCAGGCCCTATACGCCCATGGCCTGAAGCTGCGTCTGAGCTTCAGTGAGCTCACCTACCTACTCGCCCTCATGCTGGCTCCGGGCACCCCAGGAGAGATCGCCGAGCGGGTGTACGGGGATCCCGGCAAGGCCCAGGCGGTCCATACGGCCATGTCCCGCTTGCGCAGCAAGGGAGTGCCGGGCCTGGCCACCCAGGGACGGCGGTACGTCTTGGAGGGGTACCGCCTGGACCTGGCCCTGCGCATAGAGGCCTCCCGCCAGCTCCCCCACCTCCTGGAGGGCCTGGACCTGGGGACCCTCCCCTCAGAGCCCCCGGTCTGGGAGGTGTGGCAGGAGCGCCTCCGGACCATGGCCAAGGCTGTGGTCCTAGAATGGGCCAGGCGCGGAGTACGGATCAGCGGCGCCCACCTCCTCGACCCGGAGGACCCCGAGTACCTGGAGGCCCTGGGGTACCCGGAGGCCCTCCACGCCCTGGCCCAGGGGGAACGATGGGCCTGAGCAGGAGGCTCTATACCGATGCCTCGCACCGGGGGGACCTGGCTGCGGTGGCCGTGGTCCTACAGGAGGGCACCACCTTCCGGCTCCTCCACGTGGGAGCCGTGTGGGCGGGGGACAACAACGAAGCGGAACGGGCGGCCTTCCTCAAGGCCCTTCGCTTAGCCCCGCAGGGGGCTACGGTGTACACCGACTCGGGCCATGTCCAGGCCCTCCTCCGGGGCCGTGTGACCCCTGGCCCCCGGGAGGCCTCCTGGCTGCGGAAGTGCAAGGCCGTGATGCGGGCCAAGGGCCTGGGTTGGGACTTCACCGGGGGCCGCAAGCGGCGGCACGACGGATACGTGCGCAAGGGGCATCGTCTGGCCGATAAGGCTGCCAAGGAACTGGCTAGGTTGTTGCCAGGGGAGAGGGTTGGCAATATGCTCAAGCCATGTCCGGCCGTAGACAAACCGATCAACCCTTGCCGCCCCGTATCCTCGCCATCATAGAGCGGCGAAAGGAACTGGGGCTCACCCAGGAAGAACTGGCTAGACGAGCAGGTTTTTCGGTGAGCCTTATGGCCAAGATTGAGCGGGGGGCTGTGGATCCCCGGTCCCTATCCACGGCCAACCTGGTGGGCTTGGCCAAGGTGCTGGGCCTTCCCCTGTCGGTGCTGCTGGACGAACGGCTGGAAGGCCTGGACGAGGTTAAGCCCCTTCCCATCCCCATCTACACGAGCGCAGATGCCGCCTTTGCTGGCAAGGGCACAGGGCGTATGGGGGTGCTCGGCCATGAGGACCTACCCAAGGGGGCCCTTTGGGAGCGCTTGGTCTTCTTGGAGCTACCTTCTCGGCTCCTGGTTTCCCCCTCCCTCCCCTTTGCTCCCACCAAGCCCAGCCGCCTCCTGGTGGAGATGCGTCCCCTCCTGTCCCCCAAGGGGGTCTATGCGGGGCGCTACCAGGGGCATCCGGCCCTCTTCACCCAAGAGGACGTGGAAAGGGGCAGCTTCCCCCTCTATCCCTTGGCCCGCGACCTCCCTACCCTGTGGGTAGAGGGGGATAAGCCCGAGGTGTTGGGGCTCGTGAGGGCCATGTGGACGTGGCTCTGATGGCAACCTATTGCTAATCCGGGCGGGTTATGCTAGTATCCCCATATGGACTTCTCAGCCGTCGGTGCTGTGCTATAGTGACCCAAACGGGGGGTGAGAGGCAGGGATGATACAGGGGTAAAAAGGTGAAGGCGGGTCTTCGAGGACCCTCCTTCTGGTATCCAGGTTAGCTAACTCAAGGATACCAGAACAGGAGGTGAGTGTCAAGCCCTCGGCGACCCACGGGCCCCAGGGCCGGGGGTAAGCGGCCCAAACACACGCCGTGGGACGAAACGCTTGGACCTTTCTGGACCGAAAAGACGCAGGCACTTGGATTCCACACAGTCTGATGCGGATCCTGCTGACGGGAAAGGTGGGAGGAAGGCCCCTCACCCCCTCCGCCCTCCGGGTTCTCCTCGCCCTCCAGGCCCGGGCCCGGCTGCGGCAGCCGTGGGCGGGGGAAGGGGAGGTGGCCCAGGTGACGGGCCTGGACCGCCGGAGCGTGCGCCGTGCCCTGATGGAACTCTGGGAGCTGGGCCTGGTGGAAGCAAGCTCCATCGGGTACCGGGTGGCCACGGGGGATGGGCAACCCGTGCAGACCCCCATGCATCCGATGCCGCACCCTGTGCATCCGATGCAAGGGGCACCCGGGGACAATCCCGTCCAGGAGGGCACGGAGAAGGGACCCGAAATAAGAGAAGAAAGAAGCCTTGAAAAAAAACTTCCTTATCCACATCCCCAGCCGCACGGGCCAGATCCCTTGGCCGTAGGTGAGGAGGAGGATTTCACAGAAGGGCAGGAAAACCAAACGCCGAGAGCCAGTGGGCCAAAGGAAGCTCCACGGGAAGCATCCCCTTTCGCTGCAGCGAGCCAAAGGGTCCTTGAAGAAACTTCCCCCGGCCATGTGAACAAAGGCACAAAACCCCTGCAGGAGGCCCTCAAGGGGGCGGGGCTTTGGCGGGACTTCTACCGCACCTTCCGGCCCGGCTTCGCCTCCTCCCAGCTCTTCGTCCAGTACCTGGCCCGGCTGGAACGGGAGGCCTTGCCCCTGGGGGAGGCCTTCCTGGAGGCCCTGGCCCAGACCCTGGCGGGGGCGGCTCGCGGGGCCGTGCGCTACCCCTCCGCCTACCTGGACCGGCTTCTGGCGGAGCGGGCTCCCCGGGCCCAAAGGACCACCTCTCCCCCACCCCTCCCCATGGGGGCCGAGGTGGAGCTGAGGGATGGCCGCAGGGGCTTCTACCTGGGCCTCACCGCTGGGGGGAGCAAGGGCATGCTAGAGGTGGACGGGACCGTCTACCTTCTAGACCCTAGCCTCCTCCAGGAGGCCCGTGTGGTAGGGTGAAGGCATGGCCGGCGTTGCCCAGTCCCTAGAGAGCACGCCCCCTGCCCTGGAGGTCCAGGCCTCGCCCGTGGGGGAGGACCCTACCCCCCAGGTGCACCTCCGGTTTGGGGAGCCCAAGGGCCACTTCTACTTCGCCAACCTCTGGGTCTGGGGCACCCTGATGCAGGAAAGGCGCCCGGGCTTCTTCCGCCTGGAAGGGTCCGAGGGGCCCATCCTGAGCTTCCGCTTTCGCCTTCCCCGCTGGGTGCTGGGCCGGACCCTGGGCAGGTTCAGCTGGGGCCGGTTCTGGCCTAGGACTAAGAAGGACGGTACCCTGGACCTCAAGGCCACCCAGCTTTACTCCATCGTGCCCTGGCGGGAGTCCCCCGAGCCCGGAGCCTTCCTCACCGCCCAGGGCCGCCTGGCGGCCGTGGACCGGGAGAGGGCCACCCTTACCCTGGAAATCCGCCCCAACCCCGACGGGCTTCTGAAGAAGCCCTTCACCCTGGTCCTATTGGCTCCCCTTTCCCTTATGGAGGCCCTGCCCCCGGTGGGGAACGGGGTTTACCTGGAGGGAGAGTACCGGCCCAAGAGCCGGCGTCTGGTGGTCAAGGCGGTGGTGCCGAGGCGGCTATGGGATGACCCCGAGTAGGGCCTACCTCCATGGCCTCGCCCATCTCTCCCGTGTCATCTACCTCGGACTGAAGTCCGAGGCTTGCAGGTGGCACGATAGCCATATTTAGCAGCATCTCATGCCCCCGCGTTCGGCTGGATGACGGCAGCCCGGCGGCCAATATTGACCGCCGCGAAGTGGTCTGCAAGCCCAGAGTACCCGCAGACCACACAGCGAAAGAGCGCCTGCGTGGGACGATTGGCCTTATCGGTGTGCCCGCAGGCTGGGCACTGCCGGGAGGTGTTGCGCGGGTCCACAAAGACCAGCGGTACCCCGGCCCGTTCGGCTTTGTACTGGAGCTTCCGGACCAAGTCACGAAACGCCCAGCTATGCAACGTGGCCCTCTGGGGCTTCCGAAGCCGTACCCGTTCGCGGATGCCCCGGAGGTCTTCCAGGGCGAGACCGCGTCCGGTGCGTTGAGCCTTGACCACGAGGCGTTTGCTGATGCGGTGGTTGACGTCGTTAGCGAAACGATGTTCCTTGCCCGAAAGCTTCTTCAGGAGCCGCTTAGCCGATTTTGTGCCTTTCTTTTGCAACTTCCTGCGAAGACGGCGGTAGCGGTGCCGGACCGAGTTCAGGTGCTTCCCCGAGTAGGTTTCCCCGTCCGAATCGGTGGCGATATTCACGATGCCGAGGTCAACCCCAAGAAAGCCTTTTGGGGTAATGGGGGGTGGGTCGTCGTACTCACACCACAGGTGGATGTACCAAGAATCCCGGCCCCTGACCAGTTGCCCGCCCTGAATGCTCCTAGCGCTTCGGAGCAGATGGCGCTGATACCCGGCGATGCGCATGGGCACCTTCACCCGCCCGTCAACAGTCGAGAGGCTGACCACTTCGGTGTCCAGGTTAACCGAGAGGATGCGCTGGTCGTAGTCCACACTGGTAGCCTTGAACCCGCCCACTTTGTGTCCCTTGCGCTTGCCCACGCGGGCAATGGCCCGCACCGCCAGGTTGGCACTGAGGCCAAAGCGCTCCCGAAGCTCACGGTAGACCGCACGCTGGAGGGCGAACGTGTTCCAAACGTTGTCCCTGCGGGCTACCTGAAGGGCGTAGTTACAGGCCTGGGTAAACTGGTTCACTGTGCGGGAGAGCTTTTCGGCTGTACTCGCGTCGGGTATCAGCTTGCACTTGACGGACAGGAGGGACATGCCTTGATAGAGTATATCACGCTTCTAGCCATTGGGCAACGCATCTGCGTTGCCTTCCGCTTCCTCTCCGCATCCAAATGCGGAGCATCCGCGAAAGGGGTTCTGTGAGAAACACCCCGAGCCTGCGCCTCGAGGCGGAGGGCCTCTTCAGCAGGCGGGTCCAGTCCCCAAGCATGGGGGGTCTGGTCCCCGGCGTGTACTGGGTGCGCCTTTGGTTCCGCACGGACCGAGAGGGTTTTGCCAACCAGCTTTGGGTGGTGGAGCGGCGCCTCCTCTACCAGGTGCCGGTGGGGGGCGTGGATAGGCTCCCGCCCCTGGAGTTTTTCCTCTTTGGGGGGTGGCTTGGGGTCCACGAGGGGGTAGGGCGGGTCCTCATCCGCCCCCAGGATTCCCTGGAGGTGTCGCCCTTTGTGGTGCGCTTCCTCCTGAAGAGGCCCCATTTGGCCCCGGAGCCAGGGGGTGTGGTGGTGGTCCGGGGATACCTGGAGCGGGGAAGGTTGGTGGGAGAGGTCCTGCTTGACAGGGCGTAGCGCGTGAAATAAAGTGTGGGCGACATGCGCCAAAAGCTTACTCCCCTTAGCGAATGGGCACGGCGGGAGGACATTCCCCACTCCACGGCCAGGAAGATGGTGGCCGAAGGGCGCATCCGGGCACAGAAGATCGGGGACCGCTGGTATGTGGTGGAGGACATTCCCGAGGACGCCATTAAGGGGGGTATGGTGCTCACCCTTTTCACCCATGCGGGCGGGGCGGGGAAGACCTCCCTGGCTCGGGACCTGGGGTTTGAGCTGGCCTCGAGGGGGAAGAGGGTTCTCTTGGTGGACATGGATCCCCAGGCGAACCTGTCAGCCTGGTTGGGTTTTGAGGACGTGGGGGAGCGGGATACCGTGCTCCCTGTTTTTGAGGGGGCGGATCTGCCCGCTCCCAAGGGGGTATACCCGAACCTGGACCTCATTCCCAGCCATGTGGAGCTGGCCAGGGGGGAGGTATCCCTTTCCCGGGAACCCCACAACACCTTTGCCCTGAGGGCGGCTCTAAATGCGCTCCGGGAGAGGTACGACTACATTCTGGTGGATTCCCTTCCCTCCTTAGGAAGCCTGGCGGCGACGGCGGCCTTGGCCGCGGATGGGTTGGTGGTCCCGGTGGAGCTGAGCCGGAAGGGCGTGCAGGCCCTGGGTACGGTTATCGGGGTTGCTGAGGCCTACGGGAAAGCGTTGATGCGGATGCGCCTTTGGAGTGGGCGCTTCTTCGTCTTTCTTGTGGTGCCTACACATGCGGAGGGAACGGCTCGGGACCGTGAGGTGCTACGCCTGTTACAGGAAAGGCTGGGGGAAAAGGTGCCGGTGGCCCCTGCCCTGAGCCGGCGACCCGCTGTGTACCGCGAGGCTCAAACCCGGGGCATTCCTGTGCAGCTGGTGGGTTCGCCTGAGGTGGTGGCGGAGCTTAGGGGGGTAGCGGATTTGGTGGAGAGCTTGGTCAAGAAACGCTTGGAGGAGGTAGGTGTATGAAGCGTAGCCCCATCGAGCATTTTTTGCCCCCGGAGTTGGTGGAGCGCCTAGAGATAGATCGCCGGCAGGTTGGTTGGGACGCTCTTCCCCTGTCCGCCCTGCGCCCCCGCCCCCAGCCCCGGCGCCGCTTTGAGGAGGCCTCCCTAAAGGCCCTGGCGGAGTCGGTCCGGGCCCACGGGGTCCTGGAGCCCCTCCTGGTGCGCAAGGTGGGGGAGGGGTACGAGATCATCGCCGGGGAGAGGCGCTACCGGGCGGCAGGGCTGGCGGGCCTCACGGAGGTGCCGGTGGTGGTGCTGGAGGTGGACGAGAGGACGGCCCAGGCCCTCGCCCTCATGGAGAACCTGCAGCGGGAGGACCTGAACCCCTACGAGGAAACCCTGGGCATCCTGGACCTCCTGGCCCTGGAGCTGGGGAAGGGTAGGGAAGAGGTGGTGAGCCTCCTACACCGGATGCGGGATGAGACCAGGGGAAAGGTTCCCCGTAACGTTACGGGGAGCCCTGAGGCGCAGAAGGTGGTGGAGATGTTCCGCACCTTGGGCCGCATGGATTGGCAAAGCTTCGTTCGCAACCGCCTTCCCCTTCTGAACCTCCCCGAGGACCTCCAGGAGGCCCTCCTGCGGGGGGCCATCCCCTACACCGCCGCTCTGGAGCTGAAGAAGGTGAAGGACCTCTCTCTCCGCCGGGCCCTCCTGGAGGAGGCGGAGGCGGGGCTATCCCTGCGGGACCTCAGGGCCAAGGTACGGGAGGTGGGGAAGCCCAAGGCTAAGGCGGCCCCTTACCGGGACCTCCTGCGGCGCCTGTCCAG
Organism: Thermus caldifontis; assembly: GCF_003336745.1. Lineage (NCBI taxonomy): Bacteria > Thermotogati > Deinococcota > Deinococci > Thermales > Thermaceae > Thermus > Thermus caldifontis. Next base: position 57,865 of record NZ_QGMX01000012.1, read on the forward strand.
CCTGGACCTGGATACCCTCCCCCCGGAGGTGAGGGAAGAGGTGGAGGGATACCTGCAAGCCCTGGCGCGGAAGCTTGGTCTGGAAGCGAGATGAAGAGCTGGCCTATCTGGAGGTAATATGAACGAGGATAGCCTGAGCAAGTTTCAGAGCTTACTCCGCACCCTCTTTCAGTTTGACAGCGCTGACCTAGACTTCGGCATCTACCGCATCCTCAACCACAAGCGGCAAGAAGTGGAAAGGTTTATTACCGAGCGTTTGCCGGAGATTGTGGACGGGGCGTTTAAGCAGTACACAGCTGAGGAGAAAGCCGCAATAGAGAAGGAGTTGGAGCAAACCAGAGAGGAGATCAAAAAGAACCTGGGCGAAAGAGCGTTTGGGGCGAACGACCAACTCAGCGAGCCCTATAGAGAAACACCGCTAGGCAAAAAATTTCTTTCTCTCAAGGAAAAGCTCAACCGGTATCAGATACCTGAAGAGCTAAAAACGCACATCTACAATGACCTCTACGCCTTTTTCTCCCGGTACTACGAGGACGGGGACTTCATCTCCAAGCGACGCTACGGACGCCAAGGGACCTACGCCATCCCCTACGACGGGGAAGAAGTAGTCCTCCACTGGGCAAACCGGGATCAGTATTACGTGAAAACAGAGGACCGCTTCAAGGCCTATCGCTTTAAGGCGAACGGCTACACGGTCTCCTTTAAGCTACGCAACGTAGCCTTGGAGCAGAAGGGCAATAACGGCAAGAAGCGCTACTTCGTGTTGGCCCAAGATAACCCGGTAACCTGGCATGAGCCGGAGAAGACGCTTTCCGTGGCTTTTGAGTACCGTCCCCTTACGGAGGATGAAGAGAAGGCGCACGGTAGGACCGAGCAGAAGAAGCCGCAAGACAGCCTGAATGGGGAGGCAGAGCGGAGGATCCTGGAGAAGGTAAGGGACGACAACCTAAAGAAAGCGCTGAAGGCCCCGGAGGGCACCAATGGTCGGTCCCTGCTCCTCAAGCACCTGACCCGCTTCACCCGCAAGAACACCTCCGACTTCTTCGTCCATAAGGACCTGAAGGGATTCTTTACCTGGGAGTTGGACTTCTTCATCAAAAACGAGGTTCTTCTCCTGGATGAACTGATTGGCGGCAAGGCGGAGGACCTGCACCGGCATATCCTCCGGGCACGGGCGGTGCGCCAAGTGGCCAAGGATATCATTGACTTCCTGGCCCAAATAGAGAACTTCCAAAAGAAGCTTTGGGAAAAGCGGAAGTTTGTTGTCCGTACCGACTACTGTGTGACCATTGGCCAAGTGCCCGAGGAGCTGTGGGACGAGGTGCTGGCGAATGGAAAACAAAGGGAAGAATGGCGCGAGCTCTACTCGGTAGACGAGGAGGTGGACAAGGATTTCCTCAAAACCCACCCCACTCTGGTGGTGGATACCTGCCACTTTTCCGAGGACTTCAAGTGGCGCCTTCTCTCCCATTTTGAGGACCTCGACGAGTCCATAGACGGCCTACTCGTCAAGAGCGAGAACTGGCAGGCCCTCAACCTGCTTTTGGAGAAGTACCGGGAGAAGGTGAAGTGCATCTACATTGATCCGCCGTATAACACAGGGAACGATGGGTTTTTGTACCGGGATAACTACCAGCATTCTACCTGGCTAACCATGATGGCGGATCGACTACTGTTGGCGAAATACACAATGGCTGAGGATGCGGTTATCTTTGTAAGCATTGACGACCGAGAGTTAGAAAAGCTGCGCTTTTTAATGGCCCATACCTTTTCCGAAGCGAATAAAATTGCGCAAATTACAGTCAAGGTCAAGGACCCCGCTGGGGTAGGGCAACAAAGTATCATTTTTGACATAAGTGAATATGGCTTGCTTTTCGCCCGAAACATTGAGAGCGTGCGCGCGTACGTTGCACGATACCCCATATATGAGTTCACGGAGGTTACGAAGCCCTTACGTGGCTATCGGCATTGGGTGGTCTCCTATGGCAAGAAAAAGCTTGTAAAGGAAATAAAGAGGCCCGGGGTTGGTACAATCAGAATCTACCAGTGGGATGGATACGAAATCAGAAACGCTGAGGAACTAGATTGGAAAGATTTCATAATGAAAGCTGAGCACATTTATGCCGACTATAACCCAAGTGGAGGCATGATTTTAGGCATTTTGAATGAGGTGCCCGAACGCGGACTCTCATCAATGGAGTACGTGCCCGTCAGAGGTAAATCTGCCGGACAACTGACGAGCATTTACTTTCTGAACAGGCGCATCCTAGCCAAAGCGAGCGATGTTCTTACGGTACAGAATGGAAAGGCATACCGCCGTTCTGTCCTGACCAATCAATGGGAGGTTCCAAACGCTGCTTTACACGCAGAAGGAGGTGTCGGACTCACTTCAGGGAAAAAGCCAGAAATCCTTCTTTTCAAGGTTATTTCTGCTTTCTCTCAAGAAAGAAGCGTGGTGCTCGACTTTTTTGTGGGCAGTGGCACATCTGCCGCTGTTGCTCACAAAACAGGACGACGTTGGCTAGCGATTGAAGGAGACAATAACATCTTCCAGATGGCCTTGAAAAGGATGAAGCTAGTTCTTCGTGGAGAGCAGTCAGGGATTTCTAAGCAAGTGAAGTGGCAAGGTGGTGGCTTCTTCAAATACCAGTACCTTGAACAGTACGAAGATACACTCAACAACTTGGAGTTTTTCTGTGAAAGGTTAGGTGACGAATGCCAGTTCAACCTGGAGATGTTCAAAGACCCCTTGGAGTTTTTCTGTGAAAGGTTAGGTGACGAATGCCAGTTCAACCTGGAGATGTTCAAAGACCCCTTTTCCTACAAGCTAAAGGTCCAGGAGGGGGATGAGATCGTGGAACGTCCGGTGGACTTGGTGGAGACCTTCAACTACCTACTAGGGATTCAGGTGAGGAGGATGCTGGCGTTTGAGCACAACGGACGCCCCTACCGGGCTGTCCTGGGGGAAAAGGACGGCAAAAAGGTGGCTATCGTGTGGCGCTCCGTGGTGGAGCTAGAGGACAACGAGGAAGAGCTCATAAAGGACAGGGACTTCATTGAAGAGAAGGTTCTACCTGCCCTGCTGGGGGATGGTAAGCCTGACCGCCTCCTGGTGAACGGCCCCAGCTTCGTGGAGAACGCCGAAGCCATAGAGCCGGAGTTCCATCGCCTGATGTTCGCTCCTGTGGGGGTGTAACCTTATGGCCAAGGCCACGATCAACCAAAGCAAGGCCTCTGTCCCGAGGGTTTCCCGTCAGTTTCCTTTGCTCCAGGACCACCTGGTCCTCAACCGCTACTTCTGCCAGCTTTTCGGGTACCAAGACTTTCGTGCCCTAAGGGAAGCTTTGCGGGATCAGAAAGAGGGCTGGGTCGAGGATGAGCATAGCTACTTCTTCAGGGTACTGGAAGGACACAAAGGGCTGATGATCCCTCCAGACCAGCTCGCCACCTATGACCTGCGCATCAAAGGGTACGTGGAACGGCTTAACCTCTTCCGGACCCTGCCCATTCAGCTCAAATACTTCCAGTATCTGGCTGTCCTATTCACCGAAGTGTACTTGGACCGGTTGTTTACCAACCCCGCGAGCCTTCTTGATGAACTCAATCGCTTCGTCGAACAGGAAAAGATGGGGAACCCCTCGGCTGCGTCCTTTTACCGGCCTTTCACCGAGCACGACCTGCGCAAGCTCGCCTTCTGGATGGCCACGGGTAGCGGCAAAACCTTGATCCTGCACATCAACCTGTGGCAGTACCTGCACTATAGCCAGGGGAAGGAGCGGCTTAACAATATCCTGCTGATCACCCCCAACGAAGGGTTGTCCCAGCAGCACTTGAAGGAGTTGCGAAAGAGTGGCATCCGTGCGGGGCGCCATGGGGAGGCGGAAGCGCGCAACCTCTACTCCGGCGGCGAGGAGCCGTCCGTTACCGTCATTGAAATCACCAAGCTGGTGGAGAAAAAGCGGGGTGGCGGTGTGACGGTGGAGGTGGATGCCTTCGGGGACAACAACCTGCTTTTCGTGGATGAAGGGCACCGGGGCGCCAGTGGCGAGGTTTGGCGGAATCTCCGCCAACGCCTTGCGGAGCGAGGCTTCACCTTTGAGTACAGCGCCACCTTTGGGCAGATGGTCAACGGGGCCAACAGAAATAAAAGGCCCGAACTCTTGGAGGAATACTCCAAGGCCGTCCTGTTTGACTACTCCTACCGGCATTTCTACGAGGACGGCTATGGCAAGGATTACTGGATCCTCAATCTGAAGGTGAAGGACGGCCCCAATACCGATAACAATCCACGGGAAGAGAAGGACACCCACACCCAGTGGATGCTCTTGGGTAACCTCGTCTCCTTTTACCAGCAGTTATCCGTGTACCAGGAGTACCGGGAAGTCCTCCGCCCCTATAACCTGGAAAAGCCCCTGTGGGTTTTTGTGGGGCACACGGTCATTGGTAGCCAAACCCAGGACGATGAAAAAACCTTATCTGATGTGCAGCAGATCGTGCTTTTCTTCAAGGACTTTCTGGGCCATCCCGAGCGGTGGACGGCGCGGATAAAGGATCTCCTCCATGGGAACACAGGTCTCAAGAACCCCAACAACGAGGATATTTTTAAGGACTTATTCTCCTATTTGCAGGGCAAGTATTTGCTGGGCAAGGACTCAAGCTCTAAGGAGATCTATAAAGAGATCTACGTGGACATTGTGCGGCAGGTCTTCGCTGCCGAACCAGGTGAGAGTCTGCGGGTGGTGGAGCTGAAGGGAGCGGCGGGGGAGATTGGGCTAAGGGCCGGGGATGGCCCTTACTTCGGAGTCATCAACATCGGCGATGTGGCCGGCTTGATGAAGCTGCTGGAGGCCGAGCACCTCAAGCGTGAAGAAGAGAACTTTGCCGGCTCCTTGTTCAATCGTATCAACGATCGGGATTCCCCGGTCAATGTGCTCATAGGCTCCCGCAAGTTCATGGAAGGCTGGGATAGTTTTCGAGTTTCCAGCATGGGGCTGATGAACATCGGCAGGGGCGAGGGGTCCCAGATCATCCAACTGTTTGGGCGTGGGGTAAGGCTCCGGGGCGAGGGACTCTCCCTCAAACGCAGCCGTGCCCTCGGGGTAGCGGAGGCTGTGCCATACTTGCCCGTGCTGGAAACTTTGTACGTTTTTGGCGTTCGCGCCAACTACATGGCCCAATTCCGGGACTATCTGGAGCAGGAGGGTATCCAGGTGAACTTTGAGGAGCTCCACCTCCCCATCCAGGTGCAGGACAGCTTCCTGAACAGCGGGCTCCGAGTGTTGCGGCTACCTGAAGGGGAGCGGTTTGAAAAGGAGACAGGTATCGTACTGAAAGTAGAGTCCGAGTTAAAGGTAACCCTTGACCTACGGCCGCGTGTGCAGTTGGCAAGGCCCGGTGAAAACCTGGCTGGGAACGAGGAAAAGCTGGTTGGGGAGGACAAAGCGGCCCTACTGCCTCAGTGGGCGCCCCTATTGGATTGGCGACGGATTTACTTTGACCTGTTGGCCTTCAAGCGGCTGAAGGGTTTCCACAACCTAGCCTTTAGCGAAGCCACCCTGCGGGAGATAGTGCAAAAGGGCACGTACACCATCCTTTGCTTAGATGACCAGCTGAAACCCCTGAACAGGGAAGTAGCCCTGGAAGACATCCGCCGGGCCGAGGATATCGCCATCGCCATTTTGCGTAAGTATGTGGCCGCCTACCATAGCCAGGAGCGTCGGAAGTGGGAACAGCAAAAGGTCATCCTAGAGGATCTCAAGAGAAGCGACCCCAACCTGGCATTCGAACGCTACACGCTTCGGGTGGAGAGGTCTGACCAGAAGTTCTTGCAGTCTGTACGTAACCTCATTCAGTGTGCTAACGAGATCTACACGAAGGATGTAAAAGATTTCCCCAATATCCACTTTGACCGCCACCTATACCT
>NZ_QGMX01000013.1 GCF_003336745.1 Thermus caldifontis
TGGCCGGGTGGACAAAGGCCTTCAAGAGACGGCCCCCCGTGTCCGTCAGGATCTGCCGCTTTCGCTTTGGGGCCCCTACCCCAAATGAACTGCCCTTTGACCTTCTTCGCCCCGTCGTGTCCCCGGGGCCCCCCTTTTCCCCTGTCTTCACCGATTGGCTGTCCATCACCAAGGCGCTGGGGGAAGCATACCGCCCTTCCCGTTCCCGGTCACGGCGGACCAGGGCCTGGGCTACCCTCTCCCAAACCCCCTCCTTCTGCCACTTGCGGAAGGGGTGGTAGACCGTGGACCAATGGGGCAGGTCATGGGGCATGGCCCGCCACTTGATGCCGCCCTCCAGAACGTAGAGGATAGCGTTAACAATCTCCCTCCTGGGCACCTTAGCGGGTCGGCCGCCGGGCTTGGGGGCGGGGATCAACGGCTCCAGGATGGCCCACTCCTCGTCCGTAAGGTCGCTGGGGTAAAATCTGCGTGTAGGGTTCATGTGCAGAGTATAGCAGACTTTTACAACAGTCTCTTACACCAACACCCTCCCCCCAGGGGCCCTACAAACCAACCTCGGGGCCAATCAGGAAGCGGCCAGCGCCACCCTGGAAGTAATAGGGTATACCCTGTCCGGCTCCGTCTACCACGACGGGGAGCCGGATGGGCTGAAAGGGCCCAGCGAGGACTGGTCCACGGGAACCACGGTCTACGTCAACCTGGTGCAGGGGAACACCGTGGTGGCCTCGGCCACCGTGGCCCCCGGCACCGGGGCCTTCTCCTTCCCGGGCGTGCCCCCGGGCTCCTACTCCCTGGTGGTGGCCACCTCGCCCAGTAGCCCCACCCCGCAGGCTCCCCCGGGTTGGATCTTCATCAACCCCGGGAATGGAAAACGGGACATTGTGGTCACCGCCCACCTGCAGGGCCTGGACTTTGGCCTCTTCCATGGAGGGGTGATCCAGGGGCAAGTCTTCTACGACGACGGCCTCGGGGGAGGCACCGCCAACAACGCCCTGCGGGATGGCGGGGAAAGGGGCGCAGGAGGGGTAACGGTCACCGCCACCGACGGCACCCACACCCGCACCGCCCTCACCGACGGAAATGGGTTCTACCGCCTGTACATCCCCTACTCCTGGGGGAATGTAACCCTCTCCCACCCCCTTCGCCCGGCCACCGGCCATAACGATGGCCAAGGTGGGGTCTCCCTGGTGGGAAGCTGGGCAGATGCCATGGGCCCAGGCTCCTCAGGGGCTACGGTTTCTTTAGGCTCCGCCTCCAACTTGGCAGGCAACATCTGGGAGCGAAACTTCGGCGTGGTGCGGGATAGCCGCTTCTACCCCGATGGCTCCGGCCAGACCACCTCCCCAGGGGTGTACACCTTCTCCCACTGGTACCGCCCAGGCACCCTGGGAAGCGTGACCTTAAGCCTCCTCTCGCCCCCCAACCCCCGTTACGCCTACCAGGTACGGCTGGACCTGGACTGCGATGGCGCCTTTGGCCCCGGGGAAGACTGGGCCTCCTTCCCCTACACCTTCACCGTGACGGGCAACTGGCCCAGGGAGGCCGAGGGTAGCCTCAGGGCCTGCCTGGTGGAGGTCCGAACCCTGGTGCCCGCTGGGGAACCCGTGGGCGCCACGGACATCGCCCTCCTGGAAGCGAGGCTTACCTGGGCCAACAACGCCAACGTCCAGGAACCCGACACCCTCACCGACACCCTGCAGGTGACAGGTGGGGAGGTGCGCCTGGATAAGCAGGTGCGCAACGTCTCCCAAAACACCCCTTTCTCCACCACCGCCCAGGGCAAACCCCTTGAGGTCTTGGAGTACTGCATCGCCTACCGCAACCTGGGCACCCAACCGGTAACGGACTTTGTCCTTTCCGACCCCGTCCCCTTCTTCACCGAGGCCCTTACCTCCGTGGCTGACTACGGGGGCAAGGCCATCCGGTGGACCCACGGGGGGTCCACCCAGTACCTCACCGCCCAAACTGGGGACGATGCCGGAGAAATCGCCAGCGGCCTAGTAAGGGTGGCCGTGGGCACCGTGGGGCCAGGGGAGATGGGAGAGGTATGTTACCGGGTGAAAATCCGCTAGGCCCCTTCCCCGGGACTCTTCCCTTGGGGAAGAGAAACCCCAGGATGGCTCCGGGGAAGGAGCCTCCTCTCCCAGGCCACCTTTAGGAGCTCCTCCCGGAAATCGGGGTGGGCGATGTGGATGAGGGCCATGGCCCTTTCCCCTAGGGAGCGGCCAAAGAGCTCGGCGATGCCCCACTCGGTGACCACGTAGTGCACATCGGCCCGGGTGGTAACCACCCCTGCACCCGGTTTCAGGTAGGGGACGATGCGGCTATGCCCCTTGGCGGTGGAGGGGAGGGCGATGATGGGCTTGCCCCCCTCGCTTCTCGCCGCCCCCCGGATGAAATCCAGCTGGCCGCCAAAGCCCGAGTAGATGCGGGTACCGATGGAGTCCGCCACCACCTGGCCGGTGAGGTCCACCTCGATGGCGGAGTTGATGGCCACCATCTTGCGGTTTTGGGCCACCACGAAGGGGTCGTTCACGTAATCGGCGGGGTGGAGCTCAAAGAGGGGGTTGTCGTGGACGAAACGGTAAAGCCGTTCCGAGCCCAGGACAAAGGTGCCGATCACCTTGCCGGGGTGAAGGGTTTTCCGGGCCCCGGTGATAAGGCCCTTTTCAAAGGCCTCCAACACCCCATCCGAGATCATCTCCGTGTGGACCCCAAGGTCGCGCCGGCCCTCGAGGCTGGCCAAAACGGCATCGGGGATGGCCCCGATGCCCATCTGCAAGGTGGCCCCGTCCTCTATGAGGCTCGCCACGTGCTCCCCTATCCTCCGCTCCACCTCGCCAAACCCCTCCCGCCTAAGCTCGGGCAAGGGCCAGTCCAGCTCCACGATGGCGGTGAAGCGGGAAACGTGCACGAAGGTATCCCCCAGGGTTCTGGGCATCCTGGGGTTCACCATGGCGATAACCAGGGGGGCGGCCTCGAGGGCCGCCTTGGTGGCGATCACCTCCACCCCCAAGGAGCAAAACCCGTGCTCGTCGGGAGGGGATACCTGGACGATGGCGGCATCCAGGGGCAGGATGCGCCTCTTGAAAAGCCAAGGCACCTGGTGGAGCATGACGGGCACGTAGTCGGCCCGGCCCTGGTTCACCGCCTCCCGGTCGGCAGGGCCCACAAAGAGGGAGCGGCGGCGGAAATGGCCCTCCATCTCTGGCGGGGCGAAGGGATCCTCCCCCATCTGCAGAAGGTGAACAAGCTCCACATTCTCCAGCTCGTCCTTGCGGGCGGCCAGGGCCTCCAGGATGGGGGTGGGGGTAGCGGCGTTTCCGGAAACGAAGACCCGCATGCCGGATCGGATGAGGGTGACGGCGTCCTCGGGGGAAGTCAACTTCTTGCGGTAGCTCATTCCAGGTGGCCTCCTTTCTGGCCCAGGAGGAGGTAAGCCCCCTGCCGGAGCTCGGGAAGCGCCAAGGGGTCCTCCTCCACCTTTAGGAGAAAGGGCAAAAGGGTGGCGGTAAGGGCATGGCTGCTGGTACGGGGCACCAGGGCGGGAACGTTGGGGAGGCAGAAGTGGGTGATGCCCAGCTCCTGGTAAACCCCCACCCGGCTGGTCTCGGCGATCCCCCCTTGGTCAATGGCGAAGTCCAGGAGCACGGCCCCCGGGCGCATGCGGGAAAGCAGGGCCCGGCTCAGGAGGAGGGGGGCCCTTTCCCCCGGCACCGCCACCGCCCCCACTAGGACGTCGGCGAAGGCCACGTACCGCTCCAGGCGGGTCTGGGTGATGAGGGCGGTCACCGCCCCTTGGGCCTCCCTCGAGGCTTCCTCCAGAGCGGAAAGCTCCTTGTCCAGGAGGTAGACCGAGGCCCCCGTCCCCAAAAAGGAACGGGCCGCCGCCCTCCCCAAAACCCCCGCCCCCAGGATGACCACATCCGCAGGGGGAATCCCGGGCAGGCCCGAAAGGAGCACCCCGGGGCCGAAGGGGGCCTCCAAAAGCCTCCCCGCAATCTGGGGGGCCAGGCGGCCGGCGATCTCGCTCATGGCCTTGAGCACGGGGCGCCTTCCCTCCGCCCCGATGAGTTCGTACCCGATGGCGGTTAGGCCCTTTTCCGCCATGGCCTCCACCAAGGTGGACTCCGCCACCGCCAGGTGCAAAAAGGCCATCACCGTGGCCCCAGGGCGGAGGAGGGCGACCTCCTCGAGGGTGGGCCTTCCCACCTTCAAGACCACCTCCCCCCGGCCAAAGGCCTCCTCCCGGCTCACCAGCCGGGCTCCGGCCTCCTCATACAGGGCGTCGGGAAACCCGGCCCGCTCCCCTGCCCCCCGCTCCACATAGACCCGGTGGCCCCGGTTCACCAGCTCCCGCACCCCCTGGGGGGTGAGGGCCACCCGGCCCTCCCGCACCTCCCCAAAGGGGGGTTGGGTCTTGACCACGCCCTGTTCCTTGGGTAGGCCAAACTCCATACCCGCCTCCTCGCCTTGAGCTTAAAGGGGAAGGGGAGGGCGGATGTCCCTTTTCCTTCTCATGGAATCCCACCCTAGGCTTTTCCTGTGGATGCCTTCGCCGATTGGCTCTTCGTGGTCCTGTGGGGAGCGGGGGTGCTCTTAACCCTCGTGCCCTTTGTCCCCGCCACCCTTTTGATCCTGGCCGCCGCCCTCCTCCACGAGGCCCTGGTGGGCTTCCGGGAACTTTCCTTGGGCCTGTGGCTGGCCCTAGGGGTTCTGGCCCTCCTGGCCATGAGCCTGGACAACCTGGCCACCCTCTTGGGAGCCAGGAGGTACGGAGCCGGACGGGCAGGGCTTTGGGGAGCGTTTTTGGGAGGACTCCTGGGCCTCTTCCTGGGGGTGGTGGGGGTTTTGCTCCTCCCCTTTTTGCTGGCCTGGCTCTTTGAGTACCTTTCGGGGCGCAAACCCCAGGAGGCCCTTCGGGCGGCCTGGGGCACCCTGGTGGGCCTCATGGGGGGTGTGGTGGCCAAGGCGATCCTCCACGTGGCCATGGGGCTTCTAGTGATCCGGACCATCTTTCAGGGCTAGGGTATGCTTTTTCCCATGGACCTGGTCCTCGTCACCCGGGAAGGATGTGGCCTGTGCGAAAAGGCAGAAAGGGCCCTTTGGACTTTGGGAATACCCTATGTGCGCCGGGATGTGGACCAAGACCCCGAGCTCTTCCGCCTCTACACCTTCCGGGTACCCGTGCTCCTTCTGGGGGATAGGGTGCTTTTGGAGGGCATCTTTGACGAGAGGTCGCTGATGGAGCTGGTGTCAAAGCTCCAAGGAGGGGGTGAGGCATGAACCCCACCATGATCCAGATCGGCCCCTTGCGCATCCAGTGGTATGGCTTTCTCCTTACCCTGGCCATCTTCATCGGCTTTGAACTGGCCAAGCGCAGGCTTAGGGCCTGGGGGTTGGATGCGGAGCGGTTTGAGGCGGTGGCCTTCTGGGCGGTGGTTTTCGGGGTGGTGGGGGCCAGGCTGGGCTATGTCCTCACCTCCCCCGGCTACTTTCTGCAGAACCCGGTGGAGGTCTTATACATCTGGCACGGGGGGCTTTCCTTCCACGGGGCCATCCTGGGCGGGGCCCTGGTCTTCCTCTACTTTCATAAGCGCAAGGGCTACCCCCTCTGGCCCTACCTGGACGCCGCCACCCCGGGGGTGGCCTTGGGCATCATCGCCGGGAGGGTCGGGAACCTGATGAACGGCTCCGACACCGTGGGCCGCCTCACCTCCTTGCCCATCGGCTTCACCTGGCCGGAGTGGGCCAAGGGGTTTCCCGGAATCTGCCCCGGCATTGAGGATATCTCCCAGGTCTATCGGTGTGACGAGCTCCTCCGGGGACCCGTGCACCTCACCCAGATCTACGGGGCCCTGGTGGGCCTCATCCTCCTGCCCCTTTCCTACTACTGGCTTCGCAAGAAGCCCTTCTACGGGTATGCCTTTTGGAACTTTATCCTCTGGTACAGCGTGCTCCGCTCGGTTTTGGAGGAGCCCTTCCGGCTGAACCCTTTGTGGCTTCCCGTGTACCGCAATGACGAGCTGGGCATTGGCCTCTTCACCGCCACCCAGGTGGTGAGCCTGCCCCTCATCCTCCTTTCCTGGTACATGCTGCGGCGCCTGGGCCGGTAAGATAAGCCCATGGTGCTTCCCCCCCGCAAGGACTCCCTCAAGTGGGGCACCTACCCTGAGGACGTCCTGCCCCTTTGGGTAGCGGACATGGACTTCCCCGTGGCCGAGCCCATCCAGAGGGCCATACGGGAAAGGGCCGAGGGGTTTTTGGGCTACCCCCCCCGGGAGGGGGACCTGGAGCTTAGGGCCCTCATCCTGGAAAGGACGGGCCTAGAGGGCGAACTGGCCTTCATGCCCGGGGTGGTGGTGGGGCTCTACGGGGCGGTGGCCGCCTTCACCGCCCCTGGCCAGGGGGTCCTGACCCAGGTCCCCGTATACCCCCCGTTTCTGGCCGCCATCCGCCAGCAAAAACGCACGGTTCTGGCCAATCCTTTGCGGGAAACCGAGGAGGGGTACCGGCTGGACCTCGAGGGCCTGGAGCGCCTGGCCTACGCCAGCCGGCTCCTCCTCTTCTGCCACCCGCAAAACCCCACGGGCAGGGTCTTTGGGGAGGAGGAGCTTGCCGCTTTGGCCGCCATCGCCCGCAAGCACGACCTCATCGTGGTTTCCGACGAGCTCCATGCCCCTCTGACCTACGAAAAGACCCACATGCCCCTGGCCCGCTTCCTCCCCGAGCGCACCCTCACCCTGCTGGGACCGGGAAAGGCTTACAACCTGGCGGGGCTTCCCATTGGGGCGGCGGTGGGGCCTAAGCCCCTGGTGGAGGCCTTGAGGCGCCACCTGCCCCACACCTTCCCCAACGTGCTGGCCATGGCCGCCTGGAAGGCGGCCCTGAGGGAAGGGGAGGCCTGGCTTGGGGAAACCCTGGCCCGGCTTAGGGCCAACCGCCACCGGGTGGCGGCCTGGGCCAAGGAGGTGGGCCTCGGCCACGTTCCCCCGGAGGGCACCTACCTGGCCTGGTTCAAAACCCCCATTCCCCAGGCGGCCTCCTTTTTCCTCAAGGAGGCCCGGGTGGCCCTGAACCCTGGGGAAAACTTCGGGGAAGGGTACGATCGCTACGTGCGCCTCAACTTCGCCACCTACCCCGAGGTCCTGGACGAGGCCCTAAAGCGCCTTGCCGAAGCCCTAAGAAAAGCCTAATACCCTTTCCTCTTGTTTCCTTCGCTAAGCCCCAACGAGATGACGCCTACCGGAGGCCCTTTCCGGGGCCCCCACCCTGGCGCAAGCCAGGGTGGGGTGGTATAAGCTCCCCAGGGGTTCCCCGGGGGGCAAGGGCGCTCGGGCTTACTGGACCACCTCGATGGGGATCCGCTTGGCCCGGGCCTCGGCCACCTTGGGCAGGGTGAGATGCAGGATCCCGTGGCGGAACTCCGCCTTGGCCTGGGAGGCATCCACCTCCACGGGAAGGGTGAAGGTGCGCACGAAGGAGCCATGGGGGATTTCCTGCAGGTAGTAACGGCGCACCTTGGCCTCCTCCGCAGGCCTCACCTGGCCCCTGATGGTGAGCTTGCTGCCCTCGAGGCTCACCTCGAGGTCCTCAGGCGCCAGGCCCGGCACCGCCATCTCCAGGACCAAGGCCTCGTCGGTCTCGTAGAGGTCAGCAGGAGCCACATAGGTGGCCACGGGCCGGGCAAAGTCGCCCAAAACCTCCTCAAAGAGCCGGTTGGCCTCCTCCAGGAGGGAGAGAGGACCCCAAGTGCGGAAGGGGGTAATCTCCATGGGCCGCGCATCCCTGCGAACCAGGGCCATACCTATCACCTCCGGTTTCACTTATATCACTTGCGCCTTGTTTTGTCAAGTATCCTTATCCTCTAGCGCCTACCCATGCGCCCCCTATAATCAGGGGCATGGAGATCCCTCCCGAAGCCGTCCTGGTGGACACCCGTCCCCGGGCCGCCTACGAGGCAGGCCACCTGCCCGGCGCCCGGCACCTGGACCTTTCCGCCCCCCGGCTTCGCCTGCGGGAAGAGGCGGAGCTTAAGGCCCTGGAAGCCGGCCTCACCGAGCTTTTCCGGGAACTGGGGCTCAAAAGCCCCGTGATCCTTTACGACGAGGGCCTAACCAGCCGCCTCTGCCGTACCGCCTTCTTCCTGGGGCTTGGGGGGCTGGAGGTGGCGCTTTGGACCGAGGGCTGGGAAGCCCACGCCACCGAGCGGGAAGAGCCCAAACCCGAGCGCTCGGACACGATAGCCCGCCTCCGGCGGGACTGGCTCCTCACCGCAGACGAGGCGGCCAGGCACCCCCTTCTTTTGGACGTGCGGAGCCCCGAGGAATACCAGGGCAAGGTCCACCCCCCATGCTGCCCCAGAGGCGGGCGTATCCCGGGAAGCCAAAACGCCCCCCTGGAGATCTTTCTGGAGCCGGATAAGGTGCTAAAGGGGCTCGGCCTGGAGCCGGGGCAGGAGGTGGGGGTCTACTGCCACTCCGGGGCCCGGAGCGCCGTGGCCTTCTTCGTGCTGAGGAGCCTGGGGGTGAGGGCCAGGAACTACCTGGGCTCCATGCACGAGTGGCTGGCAGAAGGGCTTCCCACCGAGCCATGAGGGTCTACCGCCTGAGCGTGGGCCCCCTCCAGGAAAACACCTACCTGGTGGAGGGCGAAGAAGGGACGGTGCTCATCGACCCCGGGGACGAGGCGGAACGGATTCTGGCCCTCCTGGAGTCCACGGGGTTAACCCCCGAGGCCATCCTGCTCACCCACGCCCACTTTGACCACGTGGGGGCGGTGGCCCCCTTGGTGGAGGCCCTGTCCCTACCCGTCTTCCTCCATCCCCTGGACCTCCCCCTTTACCGGCATGCGGCGGAGGTGGCCCGCATTTGGGGCCTTGCCATCCCCGCTCCCCCCTTGCCGGTGGAACCCTTGGAGGAAGGGCAGGTCCTTTTCGGCCTCACCGTATGGCACCTTCCCGGCCATAGCCCCGGCCATGTGGCCTTCCTTCACCCCGGCGGGGACGAAGAACCCCCCCGCCTCCTTTCCGGGGACCTCCTTTTTAAGGGGAGCATCGGCCGCTACGACCTTCCGGGGGCAAGCCGGGAGGAGCTTTTCCGCTCCCTAAAGCGCCTCCTCACCCTGCCCCAAGGTACGGAGGTCTACCCGGGGCACGGGCCCCCCACCACCCTGGCCCTCGAGGCCCAGACCAACCCCTTCCTCCTGGGGTTAGAATGGGAAGCGTGAACGGGGCGGATGCTCCCCACAGGGGACAGCTTGAGGCGCTTAAGGCTCTTTATGACCTGCAGGAAAAGGACCTGGAGATAGACCGATTGCAAAAGGAGGCGGAAACCCTCCCCCAGGACCTGGTTTCGGTGAAGGCCCAGGTGGAGGCCCTGGAGGACCGGCTTTCTGACCTCCTGGAGCGCCAGGCGGAGCTCCGCAAGGAGTACAACCGCCACAGCCTGGACATCGAGGACCTCACCGCCAAGGAAAAGCAGGCGGAAGCCGAGCAGCGCCAAGCCCAAAGCGCCCGCGAGCAGACCCAGTACGAAAACCGCATCCAGCAGATCAAGGACCGCATCAAGGAACTCCTGGAGCTTTCCACCCCCATCATGGAGGCCATGGAGAACCTGGAAAACGAGATCCAGGAGGTGGAAGCCGAGCTCGCCGCCCTAAAGCCCCGCCTGGAAGAACTCCTGGAGGCCAACCGGGTAAGGGTGGAGGCCCTTAGGGCGGAGATCGCCCTCAGGCTTGAGGAACGCTCCCTCATGGCCCAGGCCATCCCTGCCCCTGTCCTGAAGGAGTACGAGGCCATCCGCCGGGCCCGCAAGGGCACCGGCATCGCCCGCATGCACCGCCAGGGCCAGGTCTTCCGCTGCGAAGGGTGCAACGTGGTCCTGCCCACCCACGTGGCCCAGAAGGTGGTGCAGGGGCAGCTGGTGCGCTGCCCCTCCTGTGGCCGGCTCCTGTGGAAAGGGGAGGGCTAGGCCAGGCGGGCCTCGAGGGTGATGGCCTTCACCGCCCCCAGGGCCCGGGAAACCGGGCAGCCCTCCTTGGCTGCCTGGGCGATTTCCTGGAACCTATCCGGGGTTATCCCCGGCACCTCCGCCTCGGTAACGAGGTCAATGCGGGTGATGGTGGCCTTTCCCTCCACCATCTCCAGGTGCACTCGGGCCTCCGTGGAAACCCGCTTGGGGGTGAATCCTTCCCGCTCCAAGGAGGCCGCCAAGGCCATGGAGAAGCACCCCGCATGGGCAGCGGCGATGAGCTCCTCGGGGTTGGTCCCCGGCCCCTCCTCAAACCGGGAGGGGAAGGAATAGGGCCCCTCAAAGGCCTGGCTTTGCAGCTTCATTAGACCCTGACCGTTACGCAAACCGCCTTCCCATATCGCACTGGCCCTTCTTACCGGCATAGCTTTACCTCCAGTTCCAGGATACCCATAACCCGCACAACCGCCTGGTGAGGCAAGGCACCTTCTACCCCTATCCCTTGCGGTTTGACGAAGGGGCTTAAGCGGAAGCACACTAAAGGCGTGCTCTTCCTCTTCGTGGACGGTCTAGGCCTGGGGGAGGCCTTGGGGGAGCTCTTTCCCCTTCTTTGGGAGCTTTCCCCC
Source organism: Thermus caldifontis (assembly GCF_003336745.1). Taxonomy (NCBI): domain Bacteria; kingdom Thermotogati; phylum Deinococcota; class Deinococci; order Thermales; family Thermaceae; genus Thermus; species Thermus caldifontis. Next base: position 10,601 of record NZ_QGMX01000013.1, read on the forward strand.
AGGGCCTTGGACGCCACCTTGGGGGTGGAGGGCCTGCCCCAGTCGGGCACAGGCCAGACCACCCTCCTTACCGGGGTCAATGCCGCAAGGCTATTGGGCCACCACCAGGGACCCTTCCCCAGCCCCCGGCTCAGGCCCCTTCTCCAGAAAAGCCTGTACGCCTGGGCGAAGGAAAGGGGCCTACGCATCCTCCACGCCAACGCTTACCGCCCGGAATACCTAAAGCGGGCCACGGGGGGAAGAAGGCTCCTCCTCTCCGCCTTCGCCCAGGCGGCCCTTTTGGCGGGCCTTCCCCTTTTGCCCCTAGGACATCCCAAGGCCCTTTCCCCTGGGTTTTGGGAGGACCCCTATGGCCTAGGCGCCCAGGCCGCGGCCCTGGCCCGGGGCTTTGACCTGGTGGTCCTGGAGTATTGGGCCCTGGACCTCTTCGCCCACCGCTTCCCAGAGGCGCTACCCGAACGCTTCCTGGAGCTTTCCCTTTTCCTGAAGGGCTTCTTGGAGGAGGGGGGCACCCTCCTCCTCACCTCCGACCACGGCAATGCCGAGGAGCCCTGGCACACACAGCACACCCGAAACCCTGTACCCTTGGTCTATACGGGAGAGAAAACCTCCTTCTGGCCGAAGGATCTCGCGGGCTTTTTCCCTTGGTTGCAAGTGATTATCACTTCTAAACTTACAAAATCCGACCGGAATACTTGACTTTAGCCCCCCCTTCCGGTAAAGTCCCCGGGTAGAGGGCGCCCTCGCCCCAAGGAACCCTGGGGAAGCATGAAGGAGGCGAGATGCAGCTTGGAAGGTTCCTTACCCTGATCGGCATTGTGGCTTTAGGATTGGCTTCCGCCCAGCAACAGACCCTAACCCTCTACTCCGGGCGGGGGCAGAGCCTGGTGGAACCCCTAGTAAAGCAGTTTCAGGCGGAAACGGGTATCCGGGTCCAGGTGCGCTACGGTACCGACGCCCAGATCCTGGCAGCCCTGCAGGAGGAGGGAAGCCGGTCGCCGGCCGATATCTTCTGGGCCAACACCGCCGGTGCCCTGGGCCAGGCGGCCAGCAAAGGGCTCCTACGGCCTTTGGGAGACACCCTCCTGAAGCAGCCCTTGGCCTTCGTGCCCGAGTCCAAAGCCTGGGTACCGGTGACCCTGCGCCTAAGGGCTTTAGCCTATAACCCCCAGAAGTTCAAGCCGGAAGAGCTTCCCGGAAGCATCCTGGACCTCCCCCGCTTCGCCCAGGAAAAGGGCCTGGCGGGCAGGATTGGCTGGACCCCCACCTACTCCAGCTTCCAGGACATGGTGGCAGGGATGATCGCCCTCTATGGGGAAAGCAGAACTCGGGAATGGCTTTCCGCCATGAAGGCCCTCAACCCCAAGAGCTACGCCTCCAACTCGGCCATGCTGGACGCCATCCGCGCCGGGGAGATCGAGCTCGGCTCCACCAACCACTACTACGTGGTGCGCTTCCGCCGGGCTGGGTACAACCTGGGCCTTCACTACTTCAAGGACGGGGATGTGGGCAACCTGGCCCTGGTCACCGGGGCAGGCATCCTGAAGACCTCCAAGAACCTGGTGGCCGCCAACCGCTTCCTCACCTACCTCCTCTCCCCCAAGGGGCAGCAGTATTTTACGGGGACTGTGGGGGAATACCCCTTGGTGAAGGGGGTGGTGGCCGACGCCCACCTCCTGCCCTTGGAAGAAGCGCTGAAGAAAAGCCCGAAGCTGGACTTTGAGAAGCTTCCCCTGGACCAGGCCCTGAGGCTCCTAAGGGAGCTGGGCATCCTCTAATACCACCCCACCCTGGTTTGGGCCAGGGTGGGGACCCCGGAAAGGGCCTTCGGCAGGCGTCATCTCGTTGGGGTCCAGAGAGCGAAACGAGAGGAAATGGTATAAGTAGGCGCAGGTTCTAAACCCAACCATGACCAGCGCAAGAAGGTTTCCCCAACTTCCCGGGCTCCTGCCCTTCCTGGTGCCCGCCCTCCTCACGGGGGGCGGGGTGGCCCTCCCCCTCCTTTACCTGGTCCTGAGGGCCCTGGAAGCCGACCCCCAAACCCTTTGGGATATCCTCCTCCGCCCCAAGAACCTGGAGCTGGTCAGGAACACCCTTTCCCTCCTCCTGGGGGTTCTCCTCCTCACCACCCTCCTCGCCCTGCCCCTGGCCTTTCTCACCACCCGCACCCGCCTAAAGGGAAAGCGTCTTTTCTCCGTCCTCCTCACCCTGCCCCTGGCCATCCCCGGCTACGTGGGCGCCTACGTGCTCCTTTCCGCCACCGGGCCTGGGGGAATCCTGCCCCTGCCCCGCCTCGAGGGGTACTGGGGGGCGCTTCTGGTCCTCTCCCTCATCACCTACCCCTACCTCTTCCTGGGCTTGCGGGCCGCCTTTTTGGGGCTGGACCCCAGCCAGGAGGAGGCCGCCCGGACCCTAGGCATGGGGCCTTTAAGGGCTTTTTTCCGGGTGGTCTTCCCCCAGCTCCTCCCCGCCCTCCTTGCGGGGTATCTGGTGGTGGGCCTTCACGTCCTGGGGGATTTCGGCACCGTGAGCCTTCTGCGCTATGAAACCTTTTCCTACGCCATCTACCTGCAGTACAGCGCCGCCTTTGACCGGGTCTATGCCGCTTGGCTGGCCCTCTTCCTCCTCCTCTTCACCGGGGGGCTCCTCCTCCTGGAAGGGCTCCTCCTCCGCCGCCTCAGCCTGGCCCGCACGGGTAAGGGAAGCGGGAAAGGGGCCAGGCCCCTAAGCCTGGGGCGGTTTACCCCTTGGGCTTACCTTTTGCTCCTTTTGCCCGTCCTCCTGGCCCTGGTCCTACCCCTCTATGCCCTTTTCCACCTGGCCAGCCGCTTTCCCCGGGAAAACCTGGAAGGCCTTTGGGAGGCCCTCCTCCACTCGGCCACGGCCGCCATGCCCGCTTCCCTCCTGGCCGTGGGCATGGCCCTGCCCATCGCCTACCTGGCGGTGCGCCACCCCTCCCCCACCTCCCGCTTCCTGGAAAGGCTGGCCTACATGGGTTACACCATCCCCCCCTTGGCCTTTGCCCTGGCCTGGATCTTCTTCAGCTTGAAAAGCCTTCCCCTCCTCTACGGCACCCTGCCCCTCCTCATCCTGGTCCTGGCCTTCCACTTCCTGGCCGAGGGCCTGGGGCCGGTGCGGGGGGCGCTTTACCAGGTTCCCAGGCGCCTCGAGGAGGCGGCCAGGACCCTGGGGGACACCCCTACCCGGGCCTTTTTCCGCGTCACCTTTCCCCTCCTTTGGCGAGGGGCCGTGGCCGGGGGAGCCTTGGCCTTTATCGGGGCGGTGAAGGAGCTGCCCATCACCCTCCTCCTCGCCCCCATGGGCTATAGCACCCTCTCCACCCGGGTTTTCAGCTACACTCAGGAAGCCATGTTTGCCGAGGCCGCCCCCTTTGCCCTGCTCATCGTCCTCCTTTCGGCGGCCTTCGTGGGGGTGTTGCTTTGGAGCGAGCGCCGCTTCTAAAACTGGAAGGCATCGGCAAGCGCTTCGGGGAGCACGAGGTGCTGAAGGGGATTGACCTCGAGGTCTTTCCCGGGGAGATCCTGGCCCTTCTGGGGCCGTCGGGATGCGGCAAGACCACCCTCCTAAGGGTGGTGGCCGGGTTGGAAAGCCCCGATAGGGGGCGGGTCCTCCTGGAGGGCAAGGACATCACCCTCCTGCCCCCGGAAAGGCGGGGCATCGGCTTCGTCTTCCAGGACTACGCCCTCTTCCCCCACCTCAGCGCCTTGGGCAACGTGGCCTTCGGCCTCAAGGGAAAGGATCGCCTGGAGAGGGCCAAAAGGGCCTTGGAGCGGGTGGGCATGACCCTCTTCCAGGACCGCAAGCCCGGGGAGCTTTCCGGAGGACAGCAACAGCGCATCGCCCTGGCCCGGGCCTTGGCCCCGGGGCCGAAGCTGGTTCTTCTGGACGAGCCCTTCTCCAGCCTGGACGCCAGCCTTCGGACCAGCACCCGGGAGGAGGTGCGCAAGATCCTTAAGGAAACGGGCACCACCGCCCTTTTGGTCACCCACGACCAGGAGGAGGCCCTTTCCTTCGCCGACCGGCTTGGGGTGATGCGGGGAGGGAGGCTAGAGCAGGTGGGCACCCCGGAGGAGGTCTACCTCAAGCCCAAGACCCCCTTCGTGGCCCAGTTTTTGGGCCGCACCAACCTTCTTTCCGGGGAAGGGTTTGGCCCCTATGCGGAAACCTGCCTAGGCCCGGTGCCCCTGGCCGAACCCGCCCACGGGCCCCTTCTCCTCTCCCTGCGCCCCGAGGCCTTAAGGCTTCTGCGGGCAGAAGCCCAGGAGGGCCCCCTGGGCCAGGTGGTGGCCCGGGAGTTTAAAGGGCACGACCTCACCTACCGGGTGCGCCTCTTCTCCCCGGAGAAGGAGATCCTGGTGCAGGAGGGGCCGGAAAGCCCTTTCCGGGAGGGGGACCGGGTGCGGCTTATGGTGGTGGGGAAAGGGGTGGCCCTCGAGGGGCATCCCGCCAAGGCCCCGGTGGGTGCGGACTAAGCTTAAAGCGTGCGCCGCATCCTGATCCTCACCGAATACGACGGCACCCACTTCGCCGGGCTTCAGCGCCAACGGCCTGGCCTGCGCACGGTGCAAGGCGAGCTGGAAAGGGTCTTGCCGGAGATCGGCGCCCTTCCCCAGGCGGTGGCCGCCGGCCGCACGGATGCCGGGGTGCACGCCCTGGCCATGCCCTTCCACTTTGACCTACCCGGTAAAATCCCCACGGAGAAGATCCCCGAGGCCTTGAACCGGCTTCTCCCTGAGGACCTCAAGGTGGTGGCCGCAAGGGAGGTGGCCCCGGGCTTCCACGCCCGCAAGGACGCCCTCTGGCGGGCGTACCGCTACCGCATCCTCCTAAGGCCCCACCCCTCCCCCCTCCTCCGCCACCGGGCCCTTTGGGTCCGCCATCCCCTGGACCAGGCGGCCATGCAGGAGGCCCTCTTCCTCCTTAGGGGGCGGCACAACTTCCTGGGCTTTGCCAAGGCGGAGGTGCGGGAAGGGGAAAGGGAGCTCTACGAGGCCAGGCTGGAGGAGGTGGAGGGGGAAGGGGGCAGGGAGCTTCGCTTGTACTTCCGGGGCCAGAGCTTCCTAAGGGGCCAGGTGCGGGGCATGGTGGGAACCCTTTTGGAGGTGGGTCTGGGCAAGCGCAACCCGGATAGCCTCCGGCTCATTCTGCAAACCCAGGACCGAAGCCAAGCAGGCCCCTCGGCGCCCCCTCAGGGGCTCTATTTCCTCGAGGCCGCCTACCCCCCGGAAAAGCTAACCCCCGGGTAAGCCCTAGTCACCAGAGGGGAGAGTTCCCGGGGTCCCCGTCGTGGCGTTAGCCACGACGGGGTGGGATTAGAGCCGGCTTCTTGGGTCTAAGGCATCCCGAAGCCCATCCCCCAGGTAGTTGAAGGCCAAAACGGTGATGAAGATCATGAACCCCGGGGGCAGGGCCAGCCAAGGCGCGGTGAAGATGTACTCCTGGGCATTGGTGAGCATGTTTCCCCAAGTGGCCACCGGGGGCTGGATGCCAAAGCCCAGGAAGGAAAGGGCCGCCTCCACCAAAATGGCCCCCCCGATCTGCAAGGTGGCCTGCACGATTAAGGGCGCCAAGGTGTTGGGCACCAGATGCCGGAACATGATGCGGGCATCGCTGGCCCCCAAAGCCTGGGCGGCGGTGGCGTAATCCTGCTCCCTCAAGGAGAGGATATTCCCCCGCACCAGCCGGGCCGTGCCCAGCCAGCCAAAGAGCACCAATATGGTGATGATGATGAAGACGCTGGCGGCATCGCCAAAGACCCCTTGGGCCCACTGGCCCACCTTCACCCCCGGGTCCCGCAGCAAAGCGGAAAGCACCAAGAGGAGGGGAAGGGTGGGGATGGTGAGCATAAAGTCAATGAGTCGGCTTATGGCCACGTCCAAGTCCAGGCGGATCTGGCCCTTAAGCCCGTACCACGCCGCCCAAAGCACCGGGGCCAGGACCAGGCCAAAACCCAGGTAGCTCCCTACCCTGCCAGCACGAATCCCATCCTCGGCCAGCGTCCAGGCGATGGAAAGCGCCAGGTACAAAACCCCGTAGTAGAGAAACCAGGAAAAGACCCGCCAAAGGGCAAAGCTAAAGGGATAAAACCCCTCCCGCTCCCGTCTTAGGGGCCCCAGGTAAAAGCGCAAGGGGCGGCCGGAAAAATACCCCGCCAGGGTGCCCATGATGGTACCCAGGATCACGCTGGAAAAGGCCACGGCAAAGCCCACCAAAAGGGAGATGCGGGAGCCGTAGATGATGCGGGAGAGCACATCCCGGCCCAGGTCATCGGTGCCCAAAAGGTGCTCCCGGGAAGGAGGGTTGAAGTAGTACTGGCCCACGTCCTCCCCTGTGGGCTGGGCGGTGGGATCGTATGGGGCAATCCAGGGGGCGAAGATGGCCATGAGGATCAGGAGGATGATGACCACCAACCCGGCCATGGCCATCTTGTGCCGCCTTAAGCGGCGCCAGAAAAGACCGAAGAAGGTACGGGGCTTGGCTTTTAACGCTTGCGTCGCCATGATCCACCTCTAGCTGTAGCGGATGCGGGGGTCCACCACCGCATAGGCCAGGTCCGCCAACAGGTTGAAAAGCGCTGTCATCAAGGCCAAGAAGGCCAAGGCCGCCATGGCCACGTTGTAGTCCTTCTCCACCAGGGCGTCAAAGATGGCCCGCCCCATGCCAGGGTAGCTGAAGATGGTCTCGGTGATGGTGGCCCCACCCAACACCCCCGGAATGGCCAGGCCCACCAGGGTCACGATGGGAATGAGGGCGTTCCTGAGGGCGTGCTTGTAGAGCACCACCCGCTCCGCCAAGCCCTTGGCCCGGGCGGTGCGGATGTAATCCTGGGAAAGCACCTCCAGCAAGGAAGCCCGCATGAACCGGGTCCATTCCGCCATTTGCAAGGAGGAAAGGGCGATGACCGGCAGGATCAGGTGCCAGGCCCACTGCCCCAGGAAATACCCGAAGCTCACGGCTCCCGAACGCACATCCTCCCAAAGCACCCCGGGCACCCCCCCGGTGGGGAAGCGGGGGAAACCCGGGATATGGTCGGGAAACCAGATGGCAAAGAGGTAAAGGAGCAGGATGCCCAGGAAAAAGACCGGCATGGAAAACCCCACGAAGGAGAAAAAGGTGATGACGTAATCCGCCAGGGAGTACTGGCGCACAGCGGAGAAGATGCCCACGGGGATGGCCACCACCAGGGCCAGGGTCAGGGCCAAGCCCGAGAGGATCAGGGTCTTGGGCAGGCGCTGCACGAAGATGTACTCCGCCGCAGGGATGCCGTAGGTGCGGCTGTAGCCAAGGTCCCCCTGTACCGCCCGGGAAAGCCACTTGAAGTAGCGGATATGAAGGGGCTGGTCCAGGCCATAGGCCCGCTTCAAGGCCTCAAACTGCTCCGCGGTCATCCGCGGGTTTTGCCGCTTGAGCTCCTCCAAGGGGTCCCCCGGCTGCAAGGCCAGCAGGGCATAGATGACCACACTGGCGGCGAGGAGCAAGGGGACCATCTGCAAAAGCCGGCGCACCGTGTACGCAAACACCTTTGTACCTCCTGTTTTTTAGCCTCCAAATAGCCTATCGGCTGACCAAAAAGCCCGCTGGGCTAGACGCCCAGCGGGCCCCACTATACCACGGCTACTTGATGGAAAGGGCGTACTTCGCCTGGTCCCACTTCTTCACGGCGCCGCGGCTTTCCCAACCGATCTCCCAGGCGTTCCAGCCGGGGTAGCCGAAGCCGCCCGCGTAGGCGCTGGCCACGTAGTTGACCAAGCCCTTGCGCACCACGTAGGGATTGGCGCGGAAGTAGAGGGGCAGGGCGGGAAGCTCCTCCGCCCAGATCTCCTGAGCCTTAGAGAAGAGCTGCTTCCGCTTGGCCTCGTCAAACTCCAAGACCCCCTGGCTGGTGAGGCGGTCAAACTCGTCGTTCCGCCAGCCGCCGATGTTCCGGCCCTGGTAGTTGTTCTCCTTGGTGGGCACCATGATGGCCCCGGTGTTCAGGTTCTTGTACTGGAAGAGGGAGCCATCCTCGGCCAGGCTGGAAATCCAGGCGAACTCGAACATTCCGGTCCACTTGCACTCGCTGGCCCGCTGGATGTAGTCGTCGGAGAAGACCACGGCGCTGGGGGCGTTATTGATCTTGACGGCGATGCCGATCTTCTTGAGGTCCTCAGCAAAGAACTGCTGGGTGCGCTCGCGGATGGCGTTGCCGGCAGTGGTCACGTACTCGATCTCAAAGCGCACGGTACGGCCACCCACGGTGCGCTGGAGGATGCCATCCGGACCCTTCTTCCAGCCCATCTGGGCCAGGAGGGCCTCGGCCTTCTTCAGGTCAAACTCGTACTTCTTGACGTTGGGGTTGAAGAGGGGGTTGACGGGGGCGATCCAGGTGTGGGCCACGGGCTGGAGGCCATCAAAGAAGGCCTTCACCAACCCTTCCCGGTTCAGGGCGTGGAGGAGGGCCTGACGGGTGCGGACGTCGTCCAGGCCCAGGTCCTTGACCTGCTGGCAGTTGCTGAACTTGTTGATGTCGATGTGCTCCCAGATGGCCCCGGGCACGAACCAGATGTCAAAGCGGCCGGGGGCGCGGGAGGTGAGCTGCCGGCTGCGGCCCTGGTCAAAGGTGAGGGAGACGCTGGAGGTGGCGTCAATGGAGCCCCCGATCACCGCCACCAGGAGGGAGTTGGTGTTTTGGATGAAGCGGTAGACCACCTTCTGCACGTACTTGCTCTCCCCGCCTTCCGGCTTGATGGGGAAGTTGGGGTTCCGCTCCATCTCAATGGAGTTCCCCGGCACCCAGCGCTTCAGCTTGAAGGCCCCCGAGTACACCATGGCCCCCCGGTTCAGGGCCTGAGGGGTAGAGAACTTGAGGAAGAAGTTGCGGTAGAGCTCGTTGAGCTTCTCCGCATCCTTATCGGGGTCCAGGTTGCGGGCCGCCGCCTTCACCTTCTCCCACTCCGCCCCCATGATGTGCTTGGGCGCATAGCCCATGGGGGAGCCGTAGGTGTCGTAGTAGTAGGCGGGTTCAAAGGTCACGGTGAAGTTGCGGGCATCCTTGACCTTCAGGCTCACCCGCTCCCAGTAGTCGGGGTTCAGGAGGGGCATGCCCTTGGCCTTGCCCACCTCAAAGTAGAACTGCACGTCCTCGGTGGTGATGGGCTTGCCGTCGGACCAGCGGGCATCGGGGCGGATGGTGAGGTCCATCTCCAGCCGCTTCTTGCCCCCACCGATGTCCGTCACCCGCAGGCGCCCGTTCTTCTCCGTGGGCACCTCGGTGGCCAGAACGGGGAAGTTCTGGCTATCGGCGTTGAAGCCAATGAAGGGGGCAAAGAGATAGCCTTCGATCTCGCTCTTGATGGCCTGGTTGGAGATGATGCTAAGGAAGTCCCCCGCCAGCACCCTAGGCTCCTGGGAAGCCCCTATGACCAGGCTGTTGTCCTGAGGCCCTGCCAGGGCCAGGCCCAGGGCGGTTAAACCGAGTACAGCCAGCTTGCCTACTTTTCTCATACGGCCTCCTTTCTCCATCGCGGCACTACCCTTAGTGGCCGAGGTTATTATACGGCTCCCTTTCTTAGGGTCAATGGGAGAAGGGTAAAGGGGGCCTGAAACCAGGCCCCCTTGCTCAAAAAGCCCTTAGTGGCCGCAGGTGCGGGCCTCTCCCTCCTGGTCCTTGGTGCGGAAGGAGTGGCCGCAACCGCAGGTGCTGGCGGCGTTGGGGTTATGCACGGTAAATCCCCCGCCCATGAGGCTTTCCACCCAGTCGATCTCCGAGCCCACCAGGTAGGGCAAGGACATGGGGTCCACCACCAGGCGCACCCCATGCATCTCCACGAAGGTGTCCCCTTCAAGCTCCCTTTCATCCACGGCCATGCCGTACTGGAAGCCCGAGCACCCACCAGACTTGATGTAGACCCGGATGGCGGCATGCTCCTTGCCATAACGGGCCAGGATCTCCTTGGCCTTCTCCGCCGCCAAGGGGGTGATGCGGATGACCGCCTCCTGCGTCTCGACCATCTCCCAAACCTCCCTACCCCCTAACGTAGCACGTCGGGGGTAAGGAAAGGTGAGGTGGGTTCCAAGGGGTAGCATGGGAACGTGGAGCTCACCCGCGTGCAGGACATCCTCAGGGAAGAGAGGCTGGACGCCTGGCTCCTCCTCTCCTTCGGCCGGAGCAACCCCTTGGCCCTCGAGGTCCTCGCCCTCACCCCCCTTCACCTCACCCGGCGCTTCGCCTACCTCATCCCCCGGGAAGGGGAACCCGTCCTCCTCTGCCACGCCATAGAGGAAAGCCTCTTCCCCCCCCTGCCTGGGCAAAGGCGCACCTACCACACCTGGCGGGGCTACCTGGAAACCCTTACAGGGCTTACGGAAGGGAAAAGGCGGATTGCCCTTGAATACGTGCCCGGGGGGCTGATCCCTTACCTCTCCCGGGTGGACGGGGGCAGCCTGGACCTCCTTAGGGGGATGGGCCTCGAGCTGGTGTCCTCCTGGCCCCTGCTCCTCCTCTTCCAAACCTGGGGAGAGGAAAGGCTAAAGAGCCACCGCCGGGCGGTGGAGGGCTTGGTGGCCGCCAGGGACCGGGCGCTGGCCTTCCTGCAGCAAAGCCTTAGGCCCACGGAAAAAGCCGTGCAGGCCGTTTTGGTCCAGGCCCTGGAGGAACGGGGGCTGGTCTTTGACCATCCCCCCATGGTGGCCTTTGGCCGAAACGCCGCCAACCCTCACCACGCCCCCACGGACAAGGTCCTGGAGGAGGGCGAGGTGGTGCTCTTAGACCTTTGGGCCAAGGAAAAAGGGGGGGTCTACGCCGACATCACCTGGATGGCGGGCCTAAGGCCTCCTGAAGGGGCCCACCGGGCCTTCCAAGCGGTGGCACGGGCCCGGGATGAGGCCATCCGCTTCCTGGCCGAGGCCTACGGAAAAGGGCACTACCCCAAGGGCTTTGAGGTGGACCGGGTGGCCCGGGGCCTTTTGGAAGGGGAGGGCTACGGCGACCACATCCGCCACCGCACGGGGCACAACCTGGGGGAGGAGGTCCACGGCTTTGGCCCCCACCTGGACGACCTGGAAACCCACGACTTCCGCCCCCTGGTGCCGGGGCTGGCCTTCACCGTGGAGCCCGGGGTTTACCTACCCGATTTTGGGGTGCGCACCGAGGTGAACGTCTACCTACACCCCACGGGTCCGGAGGTCACCACCCCCTTGCAGGAGGGCCTCACCCTCCTCTAGGTAGCCCCTTCGGGGCTGACCTAGGTAGCCCCCACACGCTAGCCCTTGGGGAGCGAAGCGGGAAGCATACCCCTGGGGCGTGGTATCTTGGGGAACGGCATGGACCGCCCCCTGCTGATCTTCTCTGGTCAGTCCAATAAGCCCCTAGCCCAAGCCATCGCTGAGGCCCTCGGCCTCCCCTTGGGCAAAAGCACCACCCAGCGCTTCGCCAACGACAACCTCTTCGTGCGCTTTGAGGAAAGCCTAAGGGAAGGGGATGTCTTCATCGTCCAGTCCCTAACCCCCCCCGTACAGGACCACCTCATGGAGCTCCTCATGATGATTGACGCCGCCAAGGGGGCCAGCGCCGCCCGGGTCACGGCGGTCATCCCCTACTTCTCCTATGCCCGTAGCGACAAGAAGGACGCCCCCCGCATCTCCATCGCCGCCCGGCTGGTGGCCGATCTTCTCCAGACCGCCGGGGCCGACCGGGTCCTCACCATGACCCTGCACTCCCCCCAGGTGCACGGGTTCTTCAAGGTGCCCGTGGACCACCTCTCCGCCGAGCCCGTCATCGCCAACCACTTCGCTACCCGGGTGGACCTGGAAAATGCCGTGGTGGTGGCCCCGGATGCCGGCGACCTCAAAAGGGCCAGCTCCCTGGCCCGGCGCCTCCGCCTCCCCCTGGCCTTCATTGACAAGGAACGGGTTTCCGACACCGAGGTACGGGTGCGGATGCTGGTGGGGGAGGTGAAGGGGAAGACCGCCCTGATCGTGGACGACGAGATCTCCACCGCAGGAAGCCTGGTGGAGGCGGTGGAGGCCCTGTTGCAGGCCGGGGCCAAGGAAGTCTACGCCGCCGCCACCCACGGGGTCTACGTGGGGCCGGCCCTGGAACGCATCGCCCAAAGCCCGGTGCAGGAGGTGGCCGCCACCGACACCTGCCTCCCCAAGGAGGGTCCCAAGCTCAAGACCCTCCCTGTGGCCCCCATCTTCGCCGAGGCCATATGGCGCATCCATCGGGGGGAGTCGGTGTCCAGCCTTTTCACCTGAGGGGAGCCGGATGCGGAAAGAGGCGTTTACCCTGGCGGGGCAGAGGGTGCTGGCCCATATCCCCGAACGCCCCAGGGCCCTCCTCCTCGCCCTCCACGGGCTTCAGGGGTCTAAGGAGCACATCCTTTCCCTGCTCCCGGGGTATGCGGAAGGGGGCCTTCTCCTCCTGGCCATAGATGCCCCAAGGCATGGAAACCGGGAAGGCCCACCCCCCTCCTCCAAAAGCCCTAGGTATGTGGAGGAGGTGTACCAGATAGCCCTGGCCTTCGCCGAGGAGGCCCAGGCGGTAGCCCAGGAGGCCAGGGAGCGCTTCCGCCTTCCCCTTTTTTTGGCGGGAGGAAGCATGGGGGCCTTTGTGGTCCATCTGCTCCTTTCCCAGGGGTTCCGGGCGGAAGGGGCCTTGGCCTTCATCGGCAGCGGTTTCCCCATGAAGCTCCCCCAAGGGCAGGAGGTGGCGGACGCCAAGGTTTTGGCCCTTTACGAAACCCCCCCCGCCCTGAGGGGAGAAGCCTATGGGGGTGTACCCCTTCTTCACCTCCACGGCACCAAGGACCTGATCGTGCCCCTTTCCCGCATGGAGAAAACCGTGGAGGCCTTGAGGCCCCATTACCCCGAGGGGCGGCTCGCCCGTTTCGTGGAGGAGGGAGCTGGGCACACCATCACCCCCTTGATGGCCCGGATGGGGCTGGCCTTTTTGGAGGCGTGGCTTGATCCTGGAAGGGCTTAAGGGGTATAGGGGCTACCCCGGGGGTTTTAAGGCCTACGCCAAGGCCTTCCCCACGGTGGAGCTTTCCTGGTGGCAGCGGGTTGGGGACAGGAGGACCATTAGCCGGTTAAGGGCCTTGGCCCCCGAAGGGTTTCGCTTCAGCGTCTATGGCCACAAGCACCTCACCTTTAGGCCCTCGGGGGAGGAAAGGCGTACCTTAAGGCGCTTTCTCAGGCGCTTCCGGCTTTTTGGCGACAAGCGGGGAGCGGTGCGGCTTTTGGTGCCCGCGGGCGTGGAGCCTGCCCAACTGGCCCGCTGGCTGGATCTTCTGGAGGAAGTCCAGAAGGAAGTGGGGCCTGTCCCCCTTGCCTTCCAGGCGGAGGAGGCCCCGCATCCCCTCTTGCAAATGAGGGGTTATGCCCTGGTAAACCGGCTGGAAGGTCCCTTTCTTTACCTGGTGGACCCGGATGCCTTCCAAAGGGCACGGCTTGGGGAAATCCCCCAAGAAGGCGAGGGTTACCTCTACGTAAGTCCAGCCTCTTCCCAAGCCGCCCCTTCCGTCCTACACTTGGGGGCGGAGGTTGACCAGGATGGGTCAGCCCCGGAGGGCTAGCTTGAAGACCGCCAGGCGCTTTTCCCCCAAAGAAGCGGAGGAGATCTACCTGGTGCCCTACTGGGGAGCGGGGTTTTTCCGGGTAGGGCGGGACGGAGAGTTGGAGGTAACCCCCTTGGGCCCGGAAGGCCCTTCCGCCTCCCTTTTGGAAATCGTGGAAGCCCTTAGGGACGAGGGGCGGCCTTTACCTTTGGCGCTTCGGTTTCCCCAGATCCTCGAGGCCCGGGTAAAGGAGCTCAACGAGGCCTTTCATAGGGCCATGGAAAAGTATGGCTACAAAGGGGGCTACCGCGGGGTCTATCCCGTGAAGGTGAACCAGCGCCGCTTGGTGCTGGAAACCGTGGCCAAGGCGGGAAGGCCCTACCACTATGGCCTCGAGGCGGGGAGCAAGGCCGAGCTGGCCCTAATCCTGGCCCAGGACCTCTCCCCGGAAGCCCTCATCACCACCAATGGCTTCAAGGACGACGACTTCATCCGCCTGGCCCTAACCGGGAGGAAGCTTTCCCGGAACGTGATCATCACCCTGGAGAAGTTCGCTGAGCTTCCCCGGGTGATCCGAATCTCCAAGGAACTTGGCGTACGCCCAAAGCTAGGCATCCGCTACAAACTAAAGGCCAAGGGGGCCGGGCAGTGGGAGGCCAGCGGGGGGGAAAACGCCAAGTTCGGCCTCACCACCCCGGAGATCATCCGGGCGGTGGAGATTCTGAAGGAGGAAGGGCTTCTGGATGCCCTGGTCATGGTCCACGCCCACATTGGCAGCCAGGTGACGGACATCCGCAAGATCAAGGCGGCGGTGCGGGAGGCGGCCCAGACCTATGTGCAGCTCAGGAAGCTGGGTGCCCCGCTCCAGTACCTCAACCTGGGCGGGGGCTTGGCCGTGGACTACGACGGCTCCAAGACCAACTTCTACGCCTCCGCCAACTACACGCTTCCCGAGTACGCCGAGGACCTGGTCTACGTGACCAAGGAGGTGGTGGAGGCCCAGGGGGAACCCCACCCCATCCTGGTCACGGAGTCGGGCCGGGCGGTGACCGCCTACCACGAGGTCTTGGTCCTCGAGGTCATCGACGTCATCACCCCCCCGGGGGAGATCCGGCCCAATCCCCCGCCCAAAGAGGCCCATCCCCTGGTCAAGGAGCTTTGGGAGAGCCTGGAAACCCTCTCCCCCAAAAACTTCCGCGAGGTCTACCACGACGCCTTCGCCGACAAGGAAACCCTGCAGACCCTTTACGACTTGGGGCTGGTGTCCCTAAGGGACCGCGCCCTGGCGGAGGAGATCTTTTACCATATCGCCCGGCGGGTGTACGCCATCGTGCGGGATCTGCCCTACGCTCCCGATGAGTTTGAGGACCTGGAAAAGCTCCTGGCCGACAAGCTAGTTTGTAACTTTTCCATCTTTCAAAGCCTTCCCGACGCCTGGGCCATCCACCAACTCTTCCCCATCGTCCCCCTAAGCCGCCTCCACGAGCCTCCCACCCGCCAGGCCACCCTGGTGGATATCTCCTGCGACTCCGACGGCAAGATCGACCGCTTCATCGACCTGCACGATGTGCGCCAGAGCCTGCCCGTCCACCCCATCCGCCCGGGGGAGGACTACTACCTGGGGGTCTTCCTGGTGGGAGGCTACCAGGACGTGTTGGGCAGCAACCACAACCTCTTCGGCCAGGTGGGGGAGGCCCACGTGGTGGTGGACGAGGAAGGGTTTGCCATCGAGCGCTTTGTCCCCGGGGAGACCGCGGAGAAGGTGATCGAGAAGATGGGCTTCACCGCCCGGGAGCTTTTCCTGGGCGTGGAGCGGCTGGTGCGGCAAAGCCGCCTCTCCCCCGTGGAAAAAGGGGCCTTCCTGGAACGGTATATGCGGGAGCTCCAGGGCTACACCTACCTGGAGGACTAAAGACCCGTTAAGGCTCCGTTAAGGGGGTATGGGCCACCCTATAGGCATGGCCTGGGTGAAACCCTCCTATACTGAAGGCAACTTGCGCCCCACCCTCGAGCTCCTAGACCCCCTCAATCCCCTAAGGCGCAGGATGGCCCTTGGGCTCTTGCCCATGGGGACCCTGTTGGCCCTGGTGGCCCTGGCCGCCTCCTGGCGCGGCGGGGTGGACCCCGTGGACCGGGTCTTCCTCCCCCTTCTCGCCCTGGGTTTTTCCCTCTTGGCCCTCATCCTCTGGCGCTTCCCCCGTACGGCACCCTGGGTCCTAACCTCGGCCCATGTCCTGGTGGCCTCCTACCTCCTGGCCACCCTGGCCTACCAACTCCTTATTAGGCCCAACCCCATGGGCCTATCCCCCGCCGCTTACTGGGTGCCCTTTGTGTACTTCAGCAGCTTTCTCTTTTTTCAGACGCAGCAGGCGGTGCGCCTAGCCCTCCTCTACCTCCTGACCCTCTTCTTTCTTTCCCTCCTGGGAGGCATCCGCGGCCACTTCCGTGCGGAACATCTCAACGCCCTGGCCCAGTTCTTCGGGGCCAACCTGGCCTATGTGGGCCTTCTCTACATGCTGGTGCGGGTTAAGGAAGGGTACCTGGAGGCCCAAGTGGAAGCCTATACCGACCCCCTAACTGGGCTTAGGAACCGGCGTTATCTGGATCTGGTGCTTGAGCGGGAGCTCTTCCGCGTCCAGCGGTATAACCGACCCCTTTCCCTTATGATCTTGGACCTGGACGACTTCAAGAGGGTGAACGATACCTACGGCCACCCCGTGGGCGACCGGGTGCTAAGGGCCCTCGCCCGCTGCTTGGAAGAGCACCTCCGGCAAAGCGACCGGCCCGTACGCCTGGGGGGAGAGGAGTTCGCCATCCTCCTGGCGGAAACCCCCCTGGCCCAGGCCGTGCGCCTGGCGGGACGCCTGCGCCAGGCGGTGGCTGCCCTAAAGGTTCCCCCGGTGGCGGGGATGACCGCCAGCATCGGCGTGGCCGAGGCCCGCCCTGAAGACTCCCCCCTTTCCCTCCTCAAGCGGGCCGACGAGGCCCTTTACCAAGCCAAACGCCGGGGGAAAAACCGGGTGGAGGTGGGCTAGTCCTTTTGCGGGACCACCACCCTGGCTACGCCAGGGTGGAGTGGTATCCGGGGCCCCCAGTCTGACGAAGTCAGACTGGGGTAGTATTAAAGGCCGGCTTCCCGCCTTAGGGCCTCCACCCGGTCCGTCTCCTCCCAGGGGAAGCCTGCACGGCCAAAGTGGCCGTAGGCGCTGGTGGGGGTGTAGATGGGACGGAGGAGGTCCAGCTCCTCGATGATGGCCAAAGGCCGGGGATCAAAAACCCGCTTGGCCACCTCCGTGAGCTTCTCATCCGGTAAGACCCCGGTGCCGAAGGTTTCCACCCTTAGGGAAACGGGCCTGGCCTTGCCGATGGCGTAGGCCAACTCCACCAAGGCCCGCCGGGCCAGGCCTGCCGCCACCAGGTTCTTGGCCATGTAGCGGGCGTAGTAGCTGGCGGAGCGGTCCACCTTGGTGGGGTCCTTGCCGCTGAAGGCCCCGCCCCCATGGGGCACGGCACCCCCATACGTGTCCACGATGATCTTGCGCCCGGTAAGCCCGGTATCCGCATGGGGCCCCCCCAGGATGAAGCGGCCCGAGGGGTTGATGAGGTACTCCGTCTCCCCTTCCTTGAGGTACTCGGGGGGGATAGCTTGGCGCACCACCTCGCGGATCAGGTCTTCCCGGAGCTGGTCCTGCTCCACCTCGGGAGAGTGCTGGGCGGAAACCACCACCGTCTTCACATAGAGGGGCCGGTCCCCCTCGTAAACCACGGTGACCTGGGCCTTGCCGTCGGGGCGCAGGTAGGGAAGAAGCCCCGTCTTGCGCACCTCCGCCAGGCGCATGGTGAGGCGGTGGGCTAAGGTGATGGGAAGAGGCATGAGCTCCGGGGTTTCGTCGGTGGCGTAGCCGAACATGAGGCCCTGATCCCCTGCGCCCGTCCGGTCCAGAGGATCCGTGGACTTGAGCACCCGCCACTCGTAGGAGAGGTTAACCCCGCCGGCAATATCCGGGGACTGCTCGTCGATGGCGGTGAGGACGGCGCAGGTGTCGGCGTCAAAGCCGTACTTGGCCCGGGTGTAGCCCACCTCCCGGACCGTCTTGCGCACCAAGCCGGGGATATCCACGTACCCTTCGGTGGTGATCTCTCCCGCCACAAACACCAGCCCGGTGGTGACCAGGGTTTCCGCCGCCACCCGGGCCTTCCTATCCTGGGCGATCAGGGCGTCCAGAATGGCATCGGAGATCCGGTCCGCCAGCTTATCCGGGTGCCCTTCCGTGACCGACTCGGACGTGACCAGCCGCAACTTCGTCCCTCCTTCGCCCCCCACCGGGGCAACCCTGATAGTATAGCACCCCCCCTTTCCCGTCCAGGGTATGATGGCGGCTTATGAAGGACCCTAGGCGGCCCATCGGCGTCTTTGACTCGGGGGTGGGGGGGCTTACGGTGCTTTCCGCCTTGCGCCGGGCCTTGCCCCAGGAGGATTTCCTGTACTTTGGGGACACCGCCCGGGTGCCCTACGGGAGCAAACCCCTCCCCATGGTGCGGCGCTTCGCCTGGGAGATCGCTGGGTTTTTGCTCCGACAAGGGGTTAAGGCCATCGTGGTGGCCTGCAACACAGCGAGCTCCGCTGCCCTTCCGGATCTGGCCGAGGATCTTTCCGTACCGGTCTTTGGGGTTCTGGAACCCGTGGCCAAAGCCGCCCAAGGCTACGGCAAGGTGGGCCTCATCGGCACCCAGGCCACGGTGGAAAGCCGGGCCTACGAGCGCTACGTGGAAGTTTCCTGGGCTAAGGCCTGCCCCCTCTTCGTGCCCCTGGTGGAGGAAGGGCTTTGGGACGACCCCGTGGCCCTTTTGATAGCCCAGCACTACCTGGAGGAAGCACCCAAGGACCTCGAGGCCCTGATCCTGGGTTGCACCCACTATCCCTTTCTGAAGAACACCCTGGCCAAGGTCCTGCCGGGGGTGAGGCTCCTTGACTCCGCCGAGGCCACGGCGGAGGCGGTGGCCCAGGCCCTGAGGCAGGAAGGCCTCCTCAATCCCCTGGGCCAAGGCCGGGTGGTCCACTTGGTCACCGGGGACCCGGAAAGCTACCGGAACCTGGCGGAGCGCCTAGGGGTGAGGGTGGAGGAGCTTAAGCGGGTCAGCCTGGAGGAGCTTTAATGGCCAAGAAGCCCCTGATCGACCAGCTTCACCACGAGGACGCCTGGCGGCTTTTCCGCATCCTGGCGGAGTTCGTGGAGGGGTTTGAAACCCTTTCGGAGATAGAGGTTCCCCTGGTTTCCGTCTTCGGCTCCGCCCGCTTCGGGGAGGGCCACCCCGCCTACGCCCTGGGGTACCAGCTGGGGAAGGTCCTGGCCGAGGCGGGCTTCGGGGTGGTGACGGGCGGTGGGGGTGGGGTTATGGAGGCCGTCAACCGAGGGGCCTTTGAGGCAGGCGGGGTCAGCGTGGGCCTGAACATCGAGCTACCCCACGAGCAAAAGCCCAACCCCTACCAGACCCACGCCCTTTCCTTGCGCTACTTTTTCGTGCGCAAGGTGCTCTTCGTGCGCTACGCCCACGCCTTTGTCTTCCTGCCCGGGGGCTTTGGCACCCTGGACGAGCTTTCCGAGGTCCTGGTTCTCATCCAGACGGAAAAGGTCCACCCTTTCCCCGTCTTCGCCCTGGACCGGGCGTACTGGCAGGGGCTTCTCGGCTGGCTGCGGTTCCTCCAGGAACAAGGGGCCATAGACCCCAAGGACCTCGCCCTCATCACCCCCCTGGACTCCCCACAGGACGTGGTGCGGGCCCTAAAGGGTGTATCCTAGAAGCGATGCGGGTAGTTTTGGCCACGGGCAACCCCGGCAAGGTGCGGGAGCTGAAGGAGGGCCTGGCCCCCCTGGGCTGGACCCTTCTCTCCCTGGCCGATTTTCCCCTGCGCATGCCCAAGGAGGAGGGCACCACCTTCCTGGAAAATGCCCTCCTCAAGGCCGCTTACGTGGCCAAGGCCACGGGGCTTCCCGCCCTGGCGGACGATTCGGGCCTCGAGGTGCCCGCCTTAGGGGGGGAACCCGGGGTCTACTCCGCCCGCTACGGGGGAAGGGAGACCGACCGGGAGCGGAACGTCTACCTCCTGGAGAGGATGCGCCACCTGAGGGGAGAGGAGCGCAAAGCCCGCTTCGTGGCCGTCTTGGTCCTGGCCTACCCCGACGGGCACGTGGAGGCCTACGAGGGCCAGGTGGAGGGGTACATCCTCGAGGCTCCTCGAGGGGAAGGGGGCTTCGGGTATGACCCCCTCTTCTACGTGCCGGAGGCGGGCAAGACCTTCGCGGAGATGACCCTGGAGGAAAAGGCCCAGTACTCCCACCGAGGAAAGGCCATAAAGGCCCTCCTCAAAGCCTACGAACAGGGCCCCCCACCCCGGGAGGTTTCCAGGCTGGAATGATCAGGGCCTTCCCATGAACCTCCTCTCGCCCCACATCGCCCTGTACCGCCTTTACGACCTGGCGGATGAGATCGACCTTTCCCGCCTGAGTACCCCCCGGCTGCGCCTCTCCCGGCCCAGGCTGGGGGCGGTGCGCTTTGAAAACCCCCCGGCCCAGATAGAGCTCGGGGTAAGGAGCGTGGAGGGCATCTCGGGCCTGCTCACCGCCCGGCTTTACGAGTTCGGGGTGGCCTCCCTTTCCTTCCGGGTGCACCTGGGGGAGAAGGTGCCCTGGGAAGCCTTTCTGGAAAAGGCCCTGTCGCTTCCTGAGCTTCCTTTTTGGGAAGGATTTTTTCTGGCGGAGCTTTTGGCCCTGGAGCCCTACCTGCAAGGCGCCCTCCTGCGCCCTGAGGAAAAGCGCTTGAGCGAGGAGTTCACCGTCTACCACGCCCTGGGGATAGAGGGAGAGAAGGCCCATGCCCCCCCTGTGGACCTCACCCTCCTTTGGATGGGGGCCAAGGAGGACTTCGCCCCCGAGGTCAGGCGGGAGATGGAGCGCTACCGCTACAGCTACTCCACCGAGGACCTGGCCCTTTTGGGCTTTGACCGGGTCTTCATCCTGGATTCGGAGGGGATATGGGACGTGGCCGACCTGGTGGAGTTCGTGCACGCCCAGCTTCTGGAGCTTTCCTACTACGACGGGGTCCTCACCCAGGAGCTGGAGGCCGTGCCCCAGGTGCTGAGGCACCAGGGTCTTTGGAGCTATGGCAGACTCCAACGCCTAAGGCGGCGCCTTATGGCCCGGCACGCGGAGATCGCCGACGTGCGCGCCCGCATGGAGGGGGCCTTGCGCATCACCGAGGACCTCTTCTACGCCAAGATCTACCGGGCCGCCCTCGAGCTTTACGGGGCCCATGAGCTAGAAAGGAGCCTGGAGGAGAAGCTTAGGGTGTTAGAGGCCACCTACGAGATGGTCACCGAGGAGGTGGTGCACCTAAGAAGCCAGGCGGTGGAGGTGGGGATCCTGGCCCTCATCGCCTTTGAGGTGGTCAGGGCCTTTTGGCATTAGGGGACTTGCGTCCCGGGGAAGTTAGAGTATACTGCAACCTGCAGGGCGCGGAGAAAAGCTAAGCGGAAGCGTTACCACGCGCCCGGAGGTGGGATATGAAACGAGCACTGGCAACACTGGCCCTCGGGCTCTCCTTGGCCCTTGCCCAGGGAAAGATCACGGTGTGGACTCACTTCGGCGGTCCCGAGCTGGAGTGGCTCAAGGCCCAAGCCCAAGCCTATGAGAAGACCTCCGGCACCAAGGTGGAGGTGGTGGAGGTCCCCTTCGGGGACATCAAGCAGAAGTTCATCCTGGGGGCCCCCCAGGGACAGGCGGCGGACCTGGTGGTCTCCATCCCCCACGACTGGCTGGGGGAGATGGCCCAGGCTGGGGTGCTGGAGCCCATGGGCAAGTACGTGACGCAAAGCTACCTCTCCGACCTGCAGGGCGTGGCGGTGGAGGCCTTCACCTTCGGGGGCAAGCTTATGGGCCTTCCCGCCTTCGCCGAGAGCGTGGCCCTCATCTACAACAAGAAGTACGTGAAGGAACCCCCCAAGACCTGGGAGGAGTTCCTGGCCCTGGCCCAGAAGCTCACCACCGGCTCCACCTTTGGCTTCCTCTACAACATCGGCGACCCCTACTTTAACTTCGGCTTCTTCCGCGCCTTTGGGGCGGAAAACGTTTTCGCCAAGGACGCCAAGGGCAACCTAGACCCCTCCAAACTCCTCCTGGGCGGCGAGGTGGGGGAAAAGGCCCTTTCCTTCATCAAGGACCTCCGCTACCGCTACAACCTGGTGCCCGAGGGGGTGGATTACGGGGTGGCGGACGGCGCCTTTAAGGACGGGGCCTTAGCCATGATCATCAACGGCCCCTGGGCCCTAGGGGACTACAAGAAGGCCAAGATCGACTTCGGCATCGCCCCCTTCCCCACCCCGCCCGGGGCCAAGAACCCCTGGGGTCCCTTCCTGGGGGTCCAGGGGGTGGTGGTGAACGCCTACTCCAAGAACAAGACCGCCGCGGTTAACTTCGCCAAGACCCTGGTCACCGGCAAGAACCTGGTTTCCTTCAACCAGGCGGGTGGCCGCATCCCCGTGTCCAAGAGCGCCGCCAAGACCCTGGAGAAGGATCCGGTGGTGGCGGGCTTCTCCCGGGTGTTCGCCCTGGGCACCCCCATGCCCAACATCCCCGAGATGGGCAAGGTCTGGGGCCCCTGGGCTAACGCCATCAGCCTGGCCATCCAGCGGCCCGACTCCAACGTGAAGAAGATCGTGGAGGACATGGTGGCCGAGATCAAAAAGGCCATCGGCAGGTAACACCACCCCACCCGGGCTTTGCCCGGGTGGGGACCTTTGAACACACCTCGCCACGAAAACATGCGCACCCATTCGGCCCCCCGCGGGAACCCCTTTCCCCGTGGGGGGCGTATCGTTAAGCCATGAAACATCCTCCTGGCCTTAAGGGTTTTCTCCTGGCCCTATCCTTGCTTTTGGGCCTTTTGATCCTCTCCACCGGGGTGGGCATCCTGGGATACCTAGCCTTGGAAACCTACCTGGCCCCCCCAGGCTGGACCATCCTGGTCTTGGCCCTTCTGGTGCTGGTGCCGGGGGCCATGCTGGTGGGACGCCTTTTTCCTTGGCTTACCGACTGGTACTACTTCCTCCCCGCCCTCTCCTTCCTTTTGGTCTTCACCCTGTATCCCATCGCCCTCACCGTCTACTTGGCCTTCACCGACTACTCGGGGCGGAAGAACGGTTTCCCCGACCGCTCCACGGAAACCCAGGTGCTGAAGGGAGAAGGCCCCAGGCTCACCCTGGAAGAACCCGCTAAGGAAGCCCTCCGTTGCGACCCCTGCCGAGGGGAGCCCGTGGAGGTCTACAGCGAGGGGCACCGGGCCCGGGCCCGGATCCTGGAGGCCGAAGGCCCTACCCTTCTCCTGGACCGCACCCCCCCTTTCCCGGTGGAGTACGTGGCCAAGGTGAACGCCTTCGGGTTCGTGGGCCTCCGAAACTTCAGCTTTATCCTTTCCCAAGCCAGCAAGGCCCTCTTCCCCGTCTTCGCCTGGAACGTGGCCTTCGCCCTTAGCACCGTGCTTCTGAACGCCTTTTTGGGCTTGGTGCTGGGCCTCATCCTCAACAACAAAGCCTTGAAGCTACGGAACTTTTACCGCACCGTCCTCATCGTTTCCTGGGCGCTGCCGGGCGTGATCACCGTGCAGGTCTTCGTGGCCCTTCTCAACTATAACTTCGGGGCCATCAACCGCCTCCTGGGGGTCCTGGGCATCTACCCCATCCCCTGGCTCAACGACCCTGACTGGGCCAAGGTGGCCATCCTATTGGTGAACCTGTGGCTCGGCTTCCCCTACATGATGACCGCCACCTTGGGCGCCCTTTCCACCATTCCCGACGAGCTCTACGAGGCCGCCAAGGTGGACGGGGCCACCCCCTGGCAGGCCCTTTGGGGCATCACCCTTCCCCTTTTGGAAAAGCCCATGGTGCCCATCCTGCTCTCCTCCTTCGCCTTTAACTTCAATAACTTCTACATCATCTACCTGCTCACCGGCGGGGGGCCCGCCCAGGAAGGCCGCCTGGCCACGGCCCAGGCCACGGACATCCTCATCTCCTGGGCCTACAAGACCGCCTTCAGCGCCGAGGGGCAGTCGGCCTATGGCCTGGGGGCGGCCATCAGCCTCCTCATCTTCGCCATCACCGTGGCCATCAGCCTGGTGAACTTCCGCGTCACCGGGGCCTTAAGGGAGGTGAGGTAGATGCGGCGGCTTTTCGCCTTCCTCCTTTTGGGGTTCGGCCTCTATGGGGTCTACTGGTTCGCCCTAAACCGGCTCTTTGACGAAGGTTCCTACCGCAAGCAGGTAGCCTTCAGCAGCGTCTTCGTGCCCTATGGCTGGGCGTACGCCCTGGCCATCCTCCTGGGCCTGGTCCTCCTGGTCCTCCTCTATAGCCTGGTCTACACCCTGCTGGCGAACCGCCTCCAGGGGCGCAAGCGAAGCCCCTGGCCCCTTTTCTGGCAAGGGGTGACCCACCTCTTCCTCTGGGTGCTGATCCTCCTCGTCTACTACCCCGTGGTGCAGGTGGTGGCCGCCAGCTTTGATCCCACCAACAACCTCTTCAGCTTCCGCAGGCCGGACACGGGGTTTCTCCTCCTGGACGCCAAGGTGATCCCTTACGTACCCGAGCCCTCCCTGGAAAACTACGCCAAGCTGGTGGAGGGGGTGGTGCTATACCCCTACCAGGTGGGCCTTCTCCTCCTTGGGGGGCTGGCTCTTTTGGGTGTGGCCTTCATCGGCCTCCTGAGGCGGCTTTTAACCCCGGAGGACTGGATGGACCTCTGGCAAGGAAGGGCTCTGCTCCTCCTGGCCTTAAGCGTATTCGCCCTGGCCCTTTCCCTTTCCCCCAAGCAGTTCACCGGCCAGGGCACAGAGACCAAGTTTCTTCTCTGGGTGCGGAATACCTTCCTCATCTCGGGGCTTACGGGCCTCCTTGCCGTCTTGCTCACCGCCACCGCCGGCTACGCTTTCGCCCGCTTCCGCCACCTGCCGGGGCGGTATCCCCTCCTCCTTTTCTTCATCTTCGTGCAGATGTTCCCCGGGTTTTTGGCCTTGGTGGCCATCTACTACCTGCTTTCCCGCCTGGACCTTTTGAACACCTTCACCGGCCTCGTGCTGGCCTACTCGGGGGGCATCATCAGCTTTGGCACCTGGGTGTACAAGGGGTATCTGGAAAGCATCAGCCCGAGCCTCGAGGAGGCGGCCATGGTGGACGGGGCCACCAAGTGGCAGGTTTTCACCCAAATCCTCCTCCCCCTTTCCGCCCCCATGTTCGTCTTCATCTTCCTCCTCCAGTTCGTGGGCACCTACTCGGAGTTCGTCCTGGCCAACCTGGTCCTCACGGGGGTGGAGAGCTGGAACGTGGGCGTGGGGCTGAGGAGCTTCACCACCGGCCAGTTCCAGACCAAGTGGGGGATCTTTGCCGCCGCCAGCGTCTTAGGCTCCTTGCCCATCCTCTTCCTCTTCTACGGCTTCCAGCAGTACTTCGTCTCCGGATACACCGCAGGGGCGGTCAAAGAGTAACGCCATGGCCCACCACCATGACCTCGAGCACCTCCATCCCCCCTTGCCGGAGCTGGGGGAGGAGGTGAGCGTTTTCCTGGAAACCGAAGCCAAAGAGGGGCTCTTCCTTTACGAGAAGGATGGGGAGATCCACAAGAAACCCATGGAGCGGGCCAATGGGGGCCTAAGGACCCGCGTTCCCGTGCACACCAGCCCTTTTCGCTACTGCTTCCTCCTGCCCGAGGGATTCTTGGGAAGCCACGGCCTGGAAAAGACCCTTCCCCGCTACGACCGCTTCTTCCACCTCCTGGCGGGGCCCCTTCCCCCCAGGTGGGCCCTGGGCACGGTCTACTACCAGATCTTCCCCGACCGCTTCCGCCAGGGGCGCCCAGAGCTTGCCCCCCAGGATGGGGAATGGCTCCTTATGGGCAAACCCATCCGCAAAAAGGCCTGGAACGAGCCCCCGGGGCCGGAAGGGGCCTGGGAGTTCTACGGGGGGGACCTTTGGGGCGTCCTCGAGGCCCTTCCCTACCTGGAGAACCTGGGGGTGGAAGCCCTCTACCTCACCCCCATCTTCCAAAGCCCAAGCAGCCACCGCTACGACACGGAAGACTACCTGAAGGTGGACCCCCACCTGGGAGGGGAGGAGGCCTTGGAAGCCCTTTATAGGGCTTTGGAGGAAAAGGGCATGCGCCTTCTGCTGGATGGGGTCTTCAACCACGTGGGGGCCACCCACCCCTGGTTCCAAAAGGCCTTACAGGACCCCGAAACCCCCGAAAGGAGCATGTTCACCTTCTACCCCGATGGCTCCTACGCCGCCTTCTGGGGGTTAACATCCATGCCCAAGCTGGACTACGCCTCTCCCCTCACCCAGGAGCGCTTGGTCTTTGGGCCCAAGGCCCCCATCCGCCACTGGATGCGCCTGGCCCACGGTTTCCGGCTGGACGTGGCCCACTCCATCGGGGAAGGGGGAACAAACCGCAAAAACGCCCGCTGGCTTCGCGCCCTGGCCCGGGCGGCCAAGGAGGAAAGGCTCGAGGCCCTGGTCATCGGCGAGCTTTCCTACGACGCCACCCCCACCCTACGGGCCCATACCCTGGATGGGGCCATGCACTATGCGGGCTTTGCCCATCCGGTGATGGAGTGGCTTTCCGGTCGGGACGTGTACGGGCGGGAAGTAACCCTAAGCGCCCAGGAGGCCTGGGCGGTCCTCTGGGACCACTACCAGGCCCTACCCCTGCAGCTTCGCCACAGCATGTACACCCTTCTCTCCTCCCACGACATCCCCCGGGCCCTTTGGCGGCTTAAGGGGGATGTGGAACGCTTTAAGCTGGCCTACGCCCTCCTCTTCGCCTTCCCGGGAAGCCCCGCCATCTACTACGGGGACGAGGTGGGCCTTTCCCAGCCCAACCCCTACACCAGGTGGCAGGGGGACCCCTACTGCCGGGCCCCCTTCCCCTGGGACGAAAGGAGGTGGAACCGGGAGCTCTTAGCCTTCCTGCGCAGGCTGGTCCACCTCAAGCGCACCCACCCGGTCCTGCGTCTGGGGGGGCTTTTGCCCTTGAGGGCCGGGAAAGGGGTCCTGGCCTTCAAAAGGCGCCACCAGGGCCAGGAGGTCTGGGCCTTTTTCGCCCCCAAGGGGGCAAGGCTTGTCCTACCCCGGGGGATGGATCTCTTGGCCGAAGAGGAGGTGGAAGGGGAGGTGGAGGCCTCGTACCTTCTCTTCCAGCCGCTATAATGGGAAGCCATGCGGCTTAAGAGGTTTGGCCCCAAGGCTAGGCGGGTGGGCAAACCCTCCACCCACCCCCAAGCGGCTCCTCCGCTTGGGGGGAACCTCTTGGAGGCCCTAAAGGGCGCCGATCCCAAGGCCCCGGGTTTCCGCAGGCGGCTTACCGCCTTGCTCCAGGAGGCCATAGCCCGCTGGGAAAACCTCACCCCAAGAGAGCGCCAGCAGATGGTTACCCTTCTTGCCGGTCTTCTTTCCCTCTTGCCCCTGGGGCGGCTTGGCCGGGCTGGCCTTCTCCTGCAAAGGGCCCTAGGCCCTGAGGGCAAGGTGGCCCTCTCCCTCCTGCGCCTCCTAAGGCGCTAGGGCTTCCCGGTATACTGGGCTTTTGTGCGGGATGTCCTCGAGGTCCTGGAGTTCCCCAAAGTCCGCGCCCTCCTAGCGGAAAGGGCCAAGACCCCCTTGGGGGAGGAGCTGGCCTTAGCCCTCGCTCCCCTGCCCCAGGAGGAGGCGGAAAGGAGGCTTGCCCTCACCCAGGAGGCCTTGGCCTACCCCTACACCCTCCCCGAGGCCGGGGCCTTGAGGGAGGCTTACCGCAAGGCTCAAGAAGGGGCCAGGCTCTCCGGCCTCGAGCTTCTCCAGGCCGCAAAGGCCCTCCAGGAAGCCCTGGCCCTCAAGGAGGAACTCCTGGCCTTGGAAAACCACCTGAGCCAGGTGGCGGCGGGCATTGGGGAGCACGGGGCTTTTCTCCTTCGGGTGAGAAAGACCCTGGACGAGGAAGGGGCGGTGCGGGACGAGGCCAGCCCCAAACTCCTGGCCATCCGCCGGGAGCTTAAGCCCTTGCGCCAGCAAATCCTAGACAGGCTCTACGCCCTCTTAGACCGCCACCCCGAGGCCGTCCAGGACCGGTTCGTCACCGTGCGCCGCGAGCGCTACTGCATCCCCGTGCGGGCAGGGATGGCCCAGAAAGTACCCGGCATCCTCCTGGACGAATCCGAGTCCGGGGCCACCCTCTTCATAGAGCCCCTTTCCGTGGTGAAGTTGAATAACCGCCTCCAGGCCCTCCGCTTCCAGGAGGAGGAGGAGGTAAACCGCATCCTGAGGGAGCTTTCGCAAGCCCTGGCCCAGGATGAAGCCCTTCCCGGCACCCTAAGGGCCCTGGCCCTATTGGACCTCATCCAGGCCCAGGCGGCCCTGGCCCGGGACCTGGGGCTCAAAAAGCCCCGGTTTGGCCAAGGGTATGAGCTTTGGGAAGCCTTCCACCCCCTGATCCCGAACCCCGTCCCCAACTCCTTTAGCCTGGACGAGGAGAAGCGCCTCATCCTCATCTCCGGCCCCAACATGGGGGGGAAGACCGCCCTCCTAAAAACCCTGGGCCTGGCGGTGCTCATGGCCCAGTCGGGGCTTTTCGTGGCGGCCAAGGGGGCCACCCTGGCCTGGCCCGACAGGGTCTTCGCCGACATCGGCGACGAGCAATCCCTCCAGGAAAACCTCTCCACCTTCGCCGGGCACCTGCAAAGGCTTAAGGAAATGCTGGAAACCGCCACGGCCCGGAGCCTGGTCCTCATCGACGAGCTGGGAAGCGGCACCGACCCCGAGGAGGGGGCGGCCCTCTCCCAGGCCATCCTCGAGGCCCTCCTGGAGAAAGGGGTTAAGGGCCTGGTTACCACCCACCTTTCCCCCCTGAAGGCCTTCGCCCAGGGGCGAAGGGGCATCCAAAACGCCTCCATGCGCTTTGACCTGGAGGGCCTGCGCCCCACCTACGAGCTGGTCCTGGGGGTGCCAGGGCGGAGCTACGCCTTGGCCATCGCCAGGAGGCTTTCCCTGCCCGAGGCGGTGCTGAAGCGGGCGGAAAGCCTTCTGCCCCAAGGAGGCAGGCTGGAGGCCCTCCTGGAGGAGCTGGAGGCGGAAAGGTTGCACCTTGAGGAGGAACGAAGCCGGCTCCTTTCCCAGATGGCCCAGGTGGAGGCCCTAAGGAAACGCCTGGAGGAGCGGGAAGCCCGCTTTGCGGAGGAGCGGGCGCAAAGGCTCAAGGCCCTGGAGGAGGAGGTCCGCCAGAAGCTCCTCAAGGTGGAGGCCGAGCTCAAGGCCCTCAAGGAAAAGGCCAAAACCCAGGGGAAAAAGGATGCCCTGAGGGAGCTTCTGGCCCTGAGGGAACGGTACGCCAGGAGCACCCCCACGGGTGCCTTGGAGGTACCTAGGGGCCTCGAGGCGGGGCAGATGGTGGAGATCCCCTCCCTGAAGCGCCAGGGAAGGCTTCTGGAGCTGAGGGGAGAGGAGGCGTTGGTCCAGGTGGGCCCGGTGAAGATGACGGTGAAGGCCAAGGAGCTCACCCCCCTCAAGGCCCAGGAAACCCCCAAGGCCCTCGGCCTAAAGCCGCGAAGGGAGGTAAAGGAGGTGGACCTCAGGGGGCTTACCGTGGAGGAAGCCCTCTTGGAGGTGGACCACGCCCTGGAGGAGGCCCGCGCCTTGGGCCTTTCCACCCTGCGCCTCCTCCACGGCAAGGGCACCGGGGCCCTCAGGCAAGCCATCCGCGAGGCCCTAAGGCGGGATAAGCGGGTGGAAACCTTCGCCGACGCCCCTCCCCACGAGGGGGGGCACGGGGTCACGGTGGTGGTGCTAAAAGGAGCGGCCCTCTAAGGCCTCTATGCGCTTGCGGATAGCCGGGGGCAAGGGGGCAGGCCTGCCCCCTTCCAGCCAGACCTGGACGGTTTTTCCCCGGGCGGCCTCCTCCCCTCTTGCCAGGAGGAGGTACTCCATGTCAAAGCTGCTCCGCCCGAGGCGCACCACCCGCACCCCCACCTCCACGGGGTCCTCCAGGAGGATGGGCCTTAGGAAATCCACCTCCGCCCGGGCCAGGATGAAGTGCCCCTTTTCCAGCCAGTCCTCCTTGAGCCTTCGGAAGTAGGCGGCGCGGGCCACCTCAAAGTAGGTGAGGAAGACGGCGTTGTTCACGTGGCCTAAGGCGTCCAGGTCGCGGAAGCGCACCTGTATGGGCACGGATACGGGAAACCCCTCCATAGACCAAGAGCCTAACACAACTGACCCACGGGTCAGGTATAGTGGGGCCATGGAAACCACGTGGGACCTAACCCCCCTTTTCCCCGGTCTGGAAAGCCCCGAGTTCCAGGCGGCCTGGGATGGGGTGAGGAAGCGGATCGGCCAGCTGAAGGAGCAGGTAGACCAAAAGGCGCCTCTTGAGGAGGTCCTGGCCTCCCTGGACGCCCTTTCGGAGGCATCCACCCCCCTTTGGGCCTACCTCTACGCCCGCTTCACCGCCGACACCGCCGACGAGGCCGCCTCGGCCAAGCTCTCGGAGCTGGAGATGCTCTTCCTGGATTTCGCCCGTATAAGGCCCCGCCTAACCCGCTACCTGGCCCTACAGGACCCGGAGGAGGCCGGCCCTTACCGCATCCTGGTGGAGGAGGCCAAGGAGGAGGCCCTGCACATGATGGCCGAAGGGGAGGAGGTGCTGGCGGCGGAGCTTTCCCTTTCCGGGCGCCAGGCATGGGCCAAACTCCACGAGAACCTCACCAGCCAGATCACCGCCGTGGTGGACGGGGAGGAGATGCCCATCACCAAGGTGCGCAACCTCTACTTCCGCCCCGAGGAGGAGGTGCGAAGGAAGGCCTACCAGGCGGAGCTTAAGGCCTGGGAAGCCCACGAGGTGCCCCTGGCCTACGCCCTAAACGGGGTCAAGGGGGAGGCCTCGGTGCTCCTCAGGAGGCGGGGGTACCGGGAGGACCTCGAGCCCAGCCTGCACAAAAACCGCATCACCAAGAAGGCCCTTCTGGCCCTTCTGCAGGCGGTTAGGGAAAGCCTTCCCCTCTTCCACCGCTACTATCTCCTAAAGGCCAAGGCCTTGGGCAAGGAGCGCCTGGACTGGTGGGACCTCTTCGCTCCCATAGGGAAGGGCCGGCGCTGGACCCTCGAGGAGGCCCAAGACTTCCTCCGGGAAAAGCTGGCCACGCTGGTGCCCAAGGCCGCCAAGGTGGCAGAAGCCGCCTTTAGGGAGCGCTGGATGGACCTTCTGCCCCGCAAGGGAAAGGTAGGCGGGGCCTACTGCATGCCGAGGGGTGGGGGCAAAAGCCTCATCCTGGCCAACTATGAGGAGAGCTTTGAATCCGTCTCCACCCTGGCCCACGAGCTGGGCCACGCCTACCACAACCTCGCCTTGGCCCAGGTTCCCCCCTCCTTAAGGGAGGTGCCCATGACCCTGGCGGAAACCGCCAGCATCATGAACGAGACCCTGGTGGTGGAGGCGGCCCTCAAGGAGGCCTCTGCCGAGGAGGGGCTTTTGATCCTGGACGCCTACCTGCAAGGGGCGGCCCAGGTGGTGGTGGACATCTATAGCCGCTTCCTCTTTGAGTCCTGGGTGTTTACCAGGCGAAAGGCCCGGGAGCTTTCCCCAAGGGAGTTTAAGGAGCTCATGCTGAAGGCCCAGCAGGAGGCTTACGGAGAGGCCCTGGCCAGCCATCATCCCTACATGTGGGCGGTGAAGGGGCACTATTATGGCGCCGACTTTTACAACTACCCCTACACCTTTGGCCTTCTCTTCGGCTTGGCGCTTTACCAGGAGGCCAAGGAGGACCCGGGCTTCGCCGAGCGGTACGAGGGGCTCCTGGCCTCCTCGGGCATGTACCCGGCCAAGGAGCTGGCGGCCCGCTATGGCTTTGACCTGGAAAGCCCCGCCTTCTGGCAAAAGGGCCTAAGGGTCCTGGCGGAGAAGGTGGCGGAGCTGGAAAGGAGGCTTTCCTAAAACCCAGGGCCAGGCCTCCTTAACCTTCCCCTGACCGAGAAGGGATAGGCTTTTAGGAATGCGCCTTCTCGTCCTTTGCACCCACAACTCCGCCCGCAGCCAGATGGCAGAGGCTTGGCTTCGCCACTGGGCCAAGGAACTGGGGGTGGACCTCGAGGTCCACTCCGCCGGCACCGAGAAGACCTTCGTCAAGGAGGAGGCCAAAAGGGTGATGGCCGAGGTGGGGGTTGACCTAAAGGGGCACGCCTCCAAGACCCTTCTGGAGGTGCCCGACCCGTGGGGGTTTGACCTGGTCCTCACCGTCTGCGACGCCGCACGGGAAGCCTGCCCCGCCTACCCCGCCAAGACGCAAAAGCGCCACGTCTCCTTCCCCGACCCTTCGGGAAAACCCCTGGAGGAGTGGCGCCGGGTGCGGGACGCCTTGGGGCGCATGGCCCGGTACCTGGTGGAAAACCTCAAGGCAGGGCGCATCCCCACGGATGCGGAGCTAGAGGAAGCCGCAAGGTAGCCCCATCGGGCTCACCCGGCCTCCAGGTCCCCCACGTGGATGGCCGCCACCCCAAAGGTGAGGAGCTCGTAGCGCACCCTAAAGCCCGCCTCCTCCATCAGGGCCTTTAGGGCCTCCGGTGGAGGAAAGGCCCCCACGCTTTCCGGCAGGTAGCGATAGGCCCCAAAGCTTCCCGAAACCAGCCCCCCCAGGAAGGGCAAGACCCTTTGGAAATAGACCCGGTAGACCAGGCCAAAGGCCCCCTTTGGAGGTGGGGGAAACTCCAGGATGACGAGCCGCCCCCCAGGGGCCAGGACCCGGCGTAGCTCCAATAGGGCCATCCGGTAGTCGGCGAAGTTGCGGAAACCAAAGGCGATGGTAACGGCATCAAAGCTCCCTCCAGGGAAGGGAAGGGCCAGGGCATCCGCCTCCAGGAACTCCACCCCTAACCCCTGGGCCTGCGCCTTCTTGCGGGCGATCCCCAGCATGGGCGGGGCAAAGTCCGCCCCCACCACCTGGGCATGGGGAGCCTTCCTTTTCAGCATCAAGGCCAGGTCCCCGGTGCCCGTGGCCAGGTCCAGAATCCGCCTGGGGTTTTTCTCCAGGGCCAAGGCCACCGCCCGCCTGCGCCAGCGAAGATCGGCCCCAAAGGAAAGAAGCCGGTTCAAAAGGTCGTAGCGGGGGGCGATCTCCGAAAACATGCGCCGCACCCGCTTGGCCTTTTCCTCCGGCGAAACCGCCACGGAAGGAGTCTAACACCTTCCAGGACTTTAGACCCACGGGGCTAGGGTACAATCTTGGGCGTGTTGACGGACGAGAGGCGCCTAGGAGTCCTGGTGGCCTTGGGAGGAGGGGTTCTTTTCCTCCTTTGGTACCTGGCCCCCTGGGCGGTACCCCATCGCCTTTTTGGCGGCGAAGGCGTGCTCCTAAGCCCCTTCGGCCACCACCTGCCCCAAGGAAGCCTGCCCCAGGGTTACCGGGATGGCTGGCTCCTTTGGACCTTCTACCCCTCCCTGGCCTGGCTGGGCCTTACCCTGGCCCTGGCCTGGACCCCCAAGCCCGCCCGGAAGCTCTACCTCATGGGGGTCCTGGGCCTAGGCCTCTTCCTCCTCGCCTACCTCCTCTTCCAAGCCAGCGTGGCCCAGGTGAACGCCGGGGCAGAACGGCCCATCCTCAGGCGCTACAGCCTGGGGCTTGGGAGCTACGCCACCTTGGCCTTTAGCCTGTACCTTCTCCTTTTGGCCCGGCTTTTTTCCCCGGGTGGCCTGGCCTTTTTGGTGCGCCGGCGCGGGGTGGTGGTGCCCCTTTTCTCCCTCCTTCTGGCCTCCTTGCTGGGCGGGGTCATCGTGGCGGTGATGAAGAGGGCCCCGGGGGAGGCCCAGAGCCTGAGGGAAGCCTGGATGCTGAAGCTGGACCTCATCACCTACACCTACCAGCTCCTCTATAGCCCCCTGGTCAACCCCTCGGGCTTCCTGCAAAGCCTCCTTCTCGCCACCCCCTTGATCTTCACCGGGCTGGCCGTGGCCTTGGGCTTCCGCGGGGGACTTTTCAACATCGGGGCCCCGGGGCAGCTCATCCTGGGGGCCATCGCCGCCATGCTGGTGGGGGTGTACCTGCCCGGTCCCAGGTGGCTGGTGCTCCCCCTGGCCATCCTGGCCGCCGCCCTGGCCGGGGGGCTTTGGGGCGCCCTTCCGGGATGGCTTAAGGCCCGCTTCGGGGCCCACGAGGTGATCAACACCATCATGCTGAACTACATCGCCGCAAGCCTCTTCCTCTTCCTTATCTCCGCCAACGAGTACAAGTTCTTCGGGCGCACCCTGTATCTGCCCTTCAAGTACCCGGGCTACGAGGCCCGGAGCCACGAGATCCGCCCCGAGGCCCGCATCCCCCACTGGACCGAGCTGGTGGCCCCGGGCGGGGAGCTTTCCTTCGCCCTACCCTTGGCCCTCCTCTTGGGCCTCCTGGGCTACTTCCTTACCCGGAAGAGCCTAGGCCATCGGGTGCTCATGGGCCTCCTTGGGGGTGTGGTGGGCTACGTGATGGGGGGCCTTTTGCCTGGACCCGGGGTGAGCTTTGGCCCCGACCTCACCTCGGTGCGGCTTAACGGGGCCTTCCTTTTGGCCCTTTTGGCCCTTTTCTTCTTCCACTTCTACGTCTTCCGCACCGTGGGGGGATATGAGCTCAGGGCCATGGGCTTGGCCCCCAAGGCCGCGGAGTACGGGGGGGTGATGGCCGGGCGGAAGGTGGTGCTCATCATGTTCCTGGCCGGGGCTTTGGCGGGCCTGGCCGCCACCCACTACGTGCTGGGCGGAGGGATCGACGAGTACCGCCTGAAGCAAGCCCTTCCCTACTCTGTGGGTTTTGACGGCATCGCCGTGGCCCTCATGGGCCAGAACACCCCCTTGGGGGTGGGCCTAGCCGCTTGGCTTTTCGGCATCCTCCTCACGGGGGGCTTGCAGGTGAACCTGCAGCTGGGCATCAGCCGGGAGTTGGTGGCGGTGCTTCAGGCCTTGATCGTGCTCTTCATCGCCGCCGGGGGCTTCCTGCCCCGCTACTTCACCGATCCCTTAAGGGCAGCGGAGGTGGAGGTTAGGGAAGAGGCCCGCAAACGGGAGGAAAGGGGGGAGGCCCGATGAACCTGGACACGGCCTTTTGGATCGCCCTCTTCTTCTCCACCCTGCGCCAGACCACACCCCTTTTGCTCACCGCCCTGGGGGGGATGTTCTCCGAAAGGAGCGGGGTGGTGAACATCGCCCTCGAGGGCATCATCCTCTTCGGGGCCCTCACCGCAGCGGTGGTGGTGGAAAGGCTGGAATACGCCCTAGGCCCCGGACCCCATCCTTGGCTTCCCTGGGTGGGGGTCTTGAGCGCCATGGCCGTGGGTGGGCTGGTGGCCTGGGTGCACGCCGTGGTTTCCATCAAGTACCGGGCAGACCAGATCATCAGCGCCACCGCCATCAACCTCCTCGCCCTGGGAGCCCCTAGCCTGGTGCTCACCTACTTCTACGGCAACGCCACCAACTCCAAGGAGGTGGTGAACCGCCTCCCCCTTTGGGGCCCCGAAGGCTTTGCCCTTTCCCCCCTGGTCTACCTGGCCTTTCTCCTGGTGCCCCTAAGCTGGTGGATCCTCTTCAAGACCCCCTTTGGCCTGCGGCTTAGAGCCGTGGGCGAGCACCCCGAGGCCGCCGACACCTTGGGGGTGAACGTGTACCGTATGCGCTACATCGGGGTGGTTCTCTCCGGGATCCTGGCGGGCCTCGCCGGGGCCTATCTGGCCATCGGCTTCCTCAACCAGTTTGTGCGGGGCATGTCGGCGGGCATGGGCTTCATCTCCCTGGCGGCCATGATCTTCGGCAAATGGCACCCCTTGGGCATCCTCTTCTCCACCCTGCTTTTCGGCTTCGCCAGCGCCCTGGCCATCCAGCTTCAGGGTACGGAGATCCTGCCCGCCGTCTTGGTGCAAGCCTTCCCCTACGTGGTCACCGTCTTGGTGTTGGCAGGCTTCATGGGCAAAAGCCGTCCTCCGGCCGCGGTGGGCAAGCCCTACGAGAAGTAGGGTCAAGGGGTCCAGGTTTTGGCCAGCTGCCCAAAGCGGCGGCTTAGGGTGAGGGTACTACCGTCTTGGAAGCGAAGGATCACCTGCCCCCTGCCCAGGGTGAAGTCCACCACCTCCTCCCCGGCTAGGCCCTGGACAAAGTGGGCGAAGCCATCCGAGCGCAGGTAAAGAAAACCCTCCCCCAAAGGGGTTTGCAGAAAGACCTGGGCCTCGGTGCCCTGGCGGTTCAAGGCCATCCGCCTCACCCAAAGGGCAAAAACCTGGGCTCGGCTCATCCCCGCTAGGCCAGTTCCTCCTTGGCCACCTCCACCGTCTTCCCCTCCTCCAGGAAGAGCTCCACCGTCCCCTTCAAGGGGTTCACCTTTTGCACCTTGCCACACACCCCTTCCTTGGTGCAGACTCGGGCGTTTTTGCGGGGGAGCTCCGCAAGAAGCTCCTGGTATACAGGGTGCTCATAGGCCAGGCAGCAAAGGAGCCGGCCGCAGGGGCCGGAGATCTTTTCGGGGTTTAAGGGAAGCCCCTGGTCGCGGGCCAGTTTGATGGACACCTGGGCGAAACCCTGGAGCCAGGTGGAGCAGCAAGACTCCATCCCACAAGCCCCCAAGGTTCCCAGATAGGCGGCCTCCTCCCGGGGGCCCTCCGCCAGGAACTCCACCCGGGCCCCAAAGCGTTCGGCAAGCTCCCGGGTAAAGCGCCGGAGGTTGACCCGCTCCTCCGCAGCGTAGTGCACGGAAAGGTGGCGGCCATCCAGGGTGAAGTCGCACCCCAGCACCTTAGCCCTCACCCCCTCTTCCTGAAGGCGGGCCCTGAGGTAAAAGGCCGCCTCCTCCGCCTTGGCCCGGAGCCTTAAGGCCAGGTCCAGATCCTCCTTGGTGGCCAGGCGCACCACCTCCCCCGCCTCCTTCTCCTTGCGGGGAGGGGTGCGCACCTTTCCCACCTCCAAGCCCCGGCCCGTGCGCACCACCACATACGCCTCCAGGGGAGGGGGCTCCCCTTGGAAGCGAAAGTAGCGTAGGACAGGGGTGCGGGCTTTGCGCAGATCGGCGTGCAAGCGAACGCCCACGGTCATGTTTCCAAGTCTAAGGCCAAGCGGGCCAGGACCAGGTCCGGGCTCACATACCGCTCCAAGGCCTCCCGGGCTGCCTCCAGGGCCAGTAGAGCCCGGGGGGAGTGGCGAAAGGCGGCGTAAAGGGCGAAAACCCCCTCCTCATCGGAAAGGAGCTCCTTAAGGAGGGCCAGCCGCCGCCAGGAGGAGGCAACCCTCACCTCCCTGGCCTTCTCCATGCGGGCCCGAAGGGCGCCAGGATCCGCCAGGGCCCTTAGGAGCCGGCCTGGAGCCCCAGCGGCGTAGGCCAGAAGTTCCGGGTCCCGGGTCAAGGGATAAAGCCGCTCCTCGGGCACCGGGGCAAAGGCCACCTCCAGGGCCCGGCTGGCCAGGGTGGGAAGGAGGGTGGCGCGGCCTGGAGCGATGAGGACAATGCGCCCGTAGGAAGGGGGTTCTTCCAGAAGCTTCAAGAGGGCGTTGGCCGCAGCCTCGGTGAGGAGGTGGGCGGAGTCCAAGATGGCCACCTTGACCCGCTCCCGGGGATGGGTGGCAAACCAGGCAAAAAGGGGTTCCACCTCCTCGAGGCGGATCTCCCCCTGCCCCTTCAGGCCCCGCTCCTTGGGGCCGATCTCCAGGAGGTCGGGGTGCTCCCCCAGGGCAGGGGGGGGAAACCCCCGGTTGAGCCCCCAGGCATACCAACGGGCCACAAGGCGCCTCCCCACCCCT
Organism: Thermus caldifontis; assembly: GCF_003336745.1. Taxonomy (NCBI): domain Bacteria; kingdom Thermotogati; phylum Deinococcota; class Deinococci; order Thermales; family Thermaceae; genus Thermus; species Thermus caldifontis. The sequence continues at coordinate 47,961 of NZ_QGMX01000013.1, forward strand.
TCTGGACCCGAGAAGAGCAAGGTGGAGGCGCCAAGCCGGGGCAGGAGCTCCAAGACGGCCTCGTGGCCGATTATTCCCCCAGGGTCAGGCGCTGGTAGAGCCATATAGGGAACCCCTCCTCCGCCAAGCGGTGGGCCACCCGTTCCAGGTCGTAATCCACCCGGAAAAAGGTGATCCCATCCCCTTCCCAAAGGGCAAAGGCCGCCCCCGGCACATGGTCGCGGGGCTGGCCCACCGAACCCGGGTTGGCCAGGGCCCGCACCGTGGGGGGCAGGAGGAGCTCGCCCCCCTCGGCAAAGCGCTGGTAGCGCACCCAGGGGCGGGGCCCGGAAAGCTCCAAGAAAGCCCCGGCCAGGTGGGTGTGCCCGTGAAAGGTGAGGCGGTGCTCTGTACAGGCAAAGGCCTGGCGGGCCAGCTCCAGCCCGTCCAAGTACTCCAGGGGGTCACAGGGGCTGCCGTGCACCAACAGCGCCCCATCCACCTCCTTCTGCCAGGGCCAGGAGGCGAGGAAATCCAGGTGCCTTTGGGAAAGTCTCCTCCGCTGCCAGGCTAAGATCTCCAGGACCACCCCCTCCTGGGGCAGGCGGTCCAGGGCCAAAAGCCAGGCGTCGTGGTTGCCCAAAACGCACTGGGCCTCCACCTCCATGAGCCAGTCCAACACCCGGTCCCCATCCGGATAGTAGCCCACGGCATCCCCCAGGAAAAGCACCCGGTCAAAAGGGGGTGCGGCCTTTAGCACCGCCTCCAGGGCAGGCCAGTTGCCGTGGATGTCGGAGAGGACCAGGTAACGCACGGCCTTTAGAATACCATGAGGGCTATGGCTACCTTACGGCGTTCCCTAGGGGAACCGACCCTGCTGGAACAGCTTTGGGCGGACCTCGAGGTCCTCTCGGAGCACCTTCGGGCAGGACTGGACGAGTTCGGCACCCTGTACAGCTACCTGGAGGGAGGACGGGGAGGAAGGACCTACCTCCTCCACGCCCCCTATGGGGAGGCCCTGGCCGTGCTCCAGGCCCTAAACGGCCTCTCTTTTCGGGGGCGCATACTCCTGGCCCTGGATCCTTCCCCCCTTTCCTCCACCCTGGAAGGCCTTCCCCTTACCGGCCCCACCCGGGCCCCCCTGGCCCACCTTCTGGAAAGAACCCGCCCCGACCGCCTCCTCTTGGCCTTTCCCGGAGAGGGTCTGGGCCAGAGCTTCCCGGGAGCCAAGGAAACCGCCGAGGGCTGGCTACCCCTGGACGCCGAAGGGGAACCCCTGGCCCTCCACGTGGAAGCCCCCACCGGCCTCCTCTACCGGGAGGTACGGGCCTACGGCCCCTGGGAAAGCCCTCCCCTCAGCCTGGACCTACCCATAAGCCCAGGGCCCTACTGGGGAAGCGTGGGTTTAGCCTTGGGGATTCCCACCTACGGGGTGGGTCTGGTAAACTTACGGGCAAACCTGGAGGCGGTTCTTAGCCTCTGGTGAAGGGAGGAAGGTATGGTGTACGTTGCTTTGTTCGCCATCGGAGCGGCCGTGGTTACCTTGCTCTTCTACCTGATCCTTAACCCTAGGGTCCTCACCACCGAGGGGGAGACCTTTGACCTGCGCTTTATCCTCTTCATGCTGATGCTCATCATCCTGGCCGCCAGCACCGTGGCGGTGATGCTGGTTCTGGGCAAGATGCACCACCTACTTTAAGCCCCCACCTGGGCCCAGGCCGCCTCGCTGAGGCGGTAGGGGGTTTTGAAAAACCCCTGGCCCCAAGCCCCTGAACCTCCCTCCTCCGGAGGCCTCGGCTTAAGGGGTGTTTTGCGCCCTTTCCTGTAAAGCCTTCTCCAGGTAGGCGAGGTCCTTTTCCAGCACCTTGCGGGTGGCCTCGAGGACCGGGGCAAACTCGGGAGGGAACTCCTGGGCCAGGTGGTTCATGCACACCAGAAGCCCTTCCACCATGGTCTTCTCCTGCTCCCGCCGGCGCTTACCCCCCCTTAGGGCGCTATAGGCCAGGTGCTCCAGCCGCCGCACCACGCACACCCTGGGCTCTCCCCCTACCCCGGCGCAGGGAAGGCCCTCCGCACCCCCACAGGCCGTATAGGCCTTGGCGTAGAGGGGTGCTAGCTCCGGATGCCCTAAAAGCGCGGGCCCCAAGGGCCCCGCATGGGCCGCAGCTAGGCGGAGGTAGGCGGCGTGGCGGGTGCGGCGAATCTCCACCTCCATAGTTCCATCTTAGTTAAGGGGCCCCGGGACAAATGCCCCAAAGGGCTAGGGAAGCCGGAATGGACTCCTCAACCCAGCCAAGGCGATGGCTCTAGCTTCCTCCGGGGCCCAGGAAAGGGCCAGAACCCCCCGGTAGGCCCTCAGGGCCCTCTCCCGCTCCCCCGCCAGGTCAAGAAGCTGACCGAAGCGGGCCAGGACGTAGCCCGGAAGATACCCGGGGTGCTGGAAGTCCATGCGGAAGACCTCCTCCATGAGGCTTAAGGCCTCCTGCCACTCCCCGGCCGCCAGGTAGATCTGAGCCGCCAGGTACAGGGCCTCGGGATCCCCTATCTGGAAAAGCCCCTCCAAGAGCCCCGCCCAGTTGTCCTCCTCCTTAAGCTGCCAGGCCCGGTCCAAAAGGGCCCTCTGGCGTTCCCTCTCCGTGGGCTCATGGGCCTTGGGCAAGGCCTCAGGGAAATACTCGGCCAGAAGGGAATAGTCCAGAAGCTCCGCCACCACCGCCCCTTCCCGGCCCTTAAGGACCTTTGCCACCCTCGCCATGCGCCGGGCCCTAAAGCCCGTGGCTGGCCCTTCCCCAAAAGCCTGGACGAAACCCCCATACACCTGGCGTAAGCGGGAGAGGAAGCCCTCTGAGCCCAGGTCCTCTGGGGTAAGGGGGGTCTTGAGAAGCTGCAAAAGCTCCTGGTCAAAGCCCTGCATCCTCTCCAGATGGGGTTTGCCCAAGGGATGCTGGGCCAAGGCCTGGCGGAAAGCCTCGGCCTCCCCTTTGAGGTGCGCCTCCTCGTCCAGGGCCACCACCGGGATTCCCCCTTCCTCCGCCCAAGGGAGGAGATGGAAAAGAAGCGGGTCTTCCTCCCGCCAAAGGCCCCCTTCCAGTTCCGCCTCCGAGTGGGAGGCCAGGTACATAACCTTGGGGTGGGCCTCCTGCAAAAGGGCCAAAACGGTGGCGGCGTTGTAGCGTGGATGCAGGATGTGGAAGGGCCCAAGGGAAGGAAGCAGCAACATCCTCACCATCTTAGACCTTCGGGAGCGCAACTACCGCCTGGCGGTGCTCAACGGCTGGCTGGTGTGGCTGGGGGATACCTTTTTGAACCCCAACATCGTTCTCACCAGCTTCGCCGCCAAGCTGGGGGCCCCGGGGGCCTTGATCGGCCTCCTGCCCGCCTTGCTCCAGGCGGGGGGCATGATCCCCCAGGCCTTCCTGGCCTCCTATGTGGCCCGGTTCCCGAAGAAGATCGTCCTTTACCGTCGGGTGGCCACCTTAAGGCTTTCTGGGGTCCTCCTCATGGCCCTTTCTGCCCTTTTCCTGGGGAGTTGGCCGGAGCTCCTCCTGGTGGGCTTCCTAGCTGGCCTTCTCCTCAACGCCCTTTTCACCGGCGTAAGCAGCCTCCCCTTCTGGGAGGTGGTGGCCAAGACCACGCCCTGGGAGCGCCGGACCCACCTCTTTTCCGCTCGGAACCTGGTGGGAGGGCTTCTGGCCTTCCTGGCAGGCTTCTTGGTGCGGGAGGTTTTGGCCCTTCCCCTTACCTTTCCCCTGCCCTATGCCCTCCTCTTTGCCCTGGGAGCCCTGGCCTTTGGTCTGGGTTGGTACCTCTTCGGCCTCACGGAGGAGCCGGAGGAGCCCCCCAGGTTTCACCGCCTGGACCTCCGCCTCCCCCTTAGGCGGGTAGACTTCCGCCGCTACCTGAGGGTGCGGGTCCTATTGGGCCTGGCGGCCATGGCCGAGCCCTTCTATGCCGTCTATGCGGTGCGGGTTTTGGGCCAAGGGAAGGAGCTTGGGCTTTACCTCTCCCTTTACGCCCTCTCCTTCACCCTTTCCAACCTGCTTTGGGCCAAGTTGGGAGAGCGCAGCTCCAAGGGGGTGCTTCAGGCTGGGTCCTTCCTAGCCCTTTTCCCTCCCCTTCTGGCCCTTCTCCTGCCTCCCCCCTTTTTTGGCCTGGTCTTTCTGCTGCAAGGAGCCTACTTGGCCGCCTTGGGGCTTGCCACCACCACCTACCTTCTCAACCTGGCCCCACCGGAGGAACGCAGCGCCCACATCGGCCTCGCCAACACCGTGGCCGGGCTCTTCGCCTTTTCTACCGTGCTGGGAGGATGGCTAGCGGACCGGTTGGGCTTTCCCACCCTCTTCCTCCTGGCGGCCTTCTTCTACGCCTGGGCCCTTTATGCCGGCAGGAAGTTGCCGCAAGAGGGATGAGGCCTCACCCCGATGACCACCCCCCAGGGGCTTCCCCTAGCGCAAGGGAAAGGTTTTCGCCTGCCTACCCCATGGCCTCAAAGGAGGTCCGGGCCCAAGCTGGGCCGGTCCCAACCGGCCACCGGGCTGTGTATAGTAGGGTCCATGGTGGTCTACCTACCGGATGGAAAGGCCCTCGAGGTGGAGGAGGGCGCCACCGCCTGGGACGTGGCCCGGGCCATAGGCCCGGGGCTAGCCAAGGCCGCCGTGGGCGCCTTGGTGAACGGGGAGCTTTACGACCTCCTCAAGCCCCTTCCCCCGGGGGCCCAGGTCAAGATCCTCACCGAGAAGGACCCCGAGTACCAGCTCCTCTTCCGCCACACCCTGGCCCACGTGCTGGCCCAGGCGGTGAAGGAGTTCTTTGCCGAAAAGGGCTACGATCCGGAAAGCGTGAAGCTTGGGGTGGGGCCGGTGATTGAAAAGGGCTTCTACTACGACATAGACGCCCCCGAGCCCATCTCCGACGAAGACCTCCCCGCCATAGAGGAAAGGATGCGGGCCATCCTCGCCAAAGACCTCCCCTTACGCCGCTACGTGTTGCCCCGGGAGGTGGCCCTTTCCCGCTACCAGGGCAAGGACCCCTACAAGACCGAGCTCATCCAGGACCTGCCCGAGGAGGAGGAGATCAGCTTCTACCAGCAGGGGGACGAAACCTACGGCTTCACCGACCTCTGCCGCGGGCCCCATGTGCCCTCCACAGGCCGCATCCCTCCCCATTTCAAGCTCACCCACGTGGCCGGGGCCTACTGGCGGGGGGACGAAACCAGGCCCATGCTGCAACGGGTCTACGGGGTGGCCTTCCGCACTGCGGAGGAGCTCAAGGAATACCTCTGGCAACTGGAGGAGGCCAAGAAGCGGGACCACCGCCGTTTGGGACGGGAGCTGGAGCTATTCCTGATCGATCCCATGGTGGGCAAGGGCCTGGTGCTTTGGCTTCCCAAGGGCAACGTGATCCGCGAGGAACTGGTGGCCTTCATGCGGGAGGAGCAGATAAGGCGGGGCTACCAGCTGGTCACCACCCCCCATATCGGGAGCCTCGAGCTCTACCGGACCAGCGGCCACTACCCCTACTATGCGGAAAGCCAGTTCCCCCCCATCAGCTTCCAGGAGCGGGGTGAGGAGGAGGAGTACCTCCTAAAGCCCATGAACTGCCCCCACCATATCCGCATCTATGCCTTTAAGAAGCGCTCCTACCGGGAGCTTCCCCTAAGGCTTGCCGAGTTCGGCACCGTCTACCGCTACGAAAAGGCGGGGGAGCTTTTGGGCCTCACGCGGGTACGGGGTTTCACCCAGGACGACGCCCATCTCTTCTGCACCCCCGAGCAGGTGAAGGAGGAGTTCTTAGGGGTCTTGGATCTGGTGCTGAAGGTGCTTTCCACCCTGGGCCTAAAGGACTACAGAGCCCGTATCGGCACCCGGGACCCCAAAAGCGAAAAGTACGTGGGCGACGAGGCCAAATGGTCCTTGGCGGAAAGGCAGATTGAGGAAGCCGCCCTGGAAGCCGGCCTCCACTACACGGTGGAGGAAGGGGATGCCGCCTTCTATGGCCCCAAGCTGGACTTCGTGGTCAAAGACGCCTTGGGCAGGGAGTGGCAACTGGGTACCATCCAGGTGGACTACAACCTGCCCGAGCGCTTCGGCCTCACGTATGTGGGGCCGGATGGGGCCGAGCACCGCCCCGTCATGATCCACCGCGCCCCCTTCGGCTCCTTGGAGCGCTTCATCGGCATCCTGATAGAGCACTTTGCCGGGAACTTTCCCCTGTGGCTTTCCCCGGTGCAAATGGTGGTGGTCCCGGTTTCGGAAAAGCAGGAGGACTACGCCAAGGAAGTGGTCTCTAAGCTCAAAGAGGCGGGCCTCAGGGCCGAGGCCGACCTGCGCCCTGAGCGCATGCAGGCCCGCATCCGCGACGCCGAGGTGGGGAAGGTGCCCTACATCCTGGTGGTGGGGGACAAGGAAAGGGCCGAGGGCACGGTGAGCGTCCGCAGGCGGCTTCGGGGGAACCTGGGAACCATGCCCTTGGCGGCTTTCCTGGAGGGCGCCCTCAAGGAGTACAGGGAACGCCTTTTGGAGCCAGCCTTCTGATGCGGGCGAGATCCACCCTTTTCACCATATTTTTGGAATATGTCTACCCGGAAAGGCGTGCCCCGGTGCGGGACCTTATTGCCATGATGGAGGTCCTGGGCTTCTCCGAGGCGGCGGTGCGGGCGGCCCTTTCCCGGAGCGCCAAAAGGGGCTGGGTGGAGCCCCGGCGGCTGGGAAGGCTGGCCTACTACGCCCTTTCCGACCGGGTCTACTGGCAGGTGCGCCAGGTGCGGAAACGCCTCTACGACCCCCCCATCCCCTGGGACGGGCGTTTCCTCCTGGTCCTACCGGAAGGCCTAAGGGAACGGGGGGAAAGGGAGCGCTTCCGGCGGGAGATGGCCCTTTTGGGCTACGGTAGCCTGCAAAGCGGGGTCTACCTGGGGGCAGGGGTGGACCCCACCGCCACCCGGGAGCTTCTCGCCTTTTACGGGATTTCCGCCACCCTCTTCCAGGCGGAGCACCTGGGGCCGAAGGAGGTGGTGCTCCGCGCTTTCCCCCTTCAGGAGGCCTCGGCCCATTACCAAACCCTTTTCGCCAGCCTCCCCCCGGCACCCGAGGACCCCCTTCTGGCCTTCCGCACCCTGACCCGCCTGGTGCACGAGATGCGCAAGCTACTTTTCCTAGACCCCCTCCTGCCCGCCGAGCTGCTTCCGCCTGGTTTCCCAGGCCCCTCCGCCCGAGAGCGCTTCCTCGCCCTCCGGGAAGCCCTTTATCGGCAGGCCGAGCCCTTTCTTAAGGGGCTATCCCTCCCCTTCTCAGCCCTCTCACCCCAGGCCCGGTAACCTTTAGGGCATGAGGCGGCTTCTCTCCCTGCCCCTGGTCCTTTTTTCCCTCGCTCAGGCCCAGGTGGTCATCCCCTTTTGGCACACGGCAGGCCCACCGGGGAATAGCGTGGTGGAGGAGGCTATAAAGAGCTTCAACGAGTCCCAGCGCACCTACCGCCTGGAAGCCCGGTACGTGGGGGACTACCGGGAAGCGGGGGTAAAGCTCCTGGCCGCTTTGCGCTCGGGAGGGGCCCCGGTCCTTTTCCACGGGGAGCTTTCCTTCCTGCCCCGCTTGGCCCAGGAAGGGGTAGCCTTGGCCCTGAACCCCTACCTGCAAAACCTCCCCAAGGACCTCCACCCGGAGATGATGCGAACGGGCCAGGTCCGGGGCCAGACGTATGGCCTTCCCCTGGGGCTTTCGGTGCCTGTCCTTTACTACAACAAGGATGCCTTCCGCGCCCGGGGCCTTAGGCCCCCCAGGACCTGGGCCGAGGTGGAGGAGGCCGCCGGTAGGCTCACGGGCCGCACCAGCAAGGGGATGGTGATCTCCACCGACATCTGGAGCTTTAACGCCATCGTCATGAGCCTGGGGGGGAGCCTGGTGAAGGATGGGCTTCCCGCCTTCACCTCCAAGGAGGTGGTGGAGGCGTTGGAGATGCTTTACCGCATGGTGCAGAAGGGGCATGCCCAGGCCAGGAACCTGGCGGAGGCCCAGTTTGCCGTGGCCGATTTCCTGCGCACCAAGGCCTTCATGGGCATCGGGCCCACCACGGCCCTGCCCGTGGTCCTCTCCCAAACCTCCTTACCCTTCGCTGTGGGCCTAGCCCCCCTGCCGAGGCGGGAGGGGGGTGCGGTGCCCCTTTCCGGGGCGGCCTTGGCGGTGCTCAAAGGGGCAAGCCCCGAACAGGCCCGGGGGACAGTGGCCTTCTGGCTCCACTTCCTGGAACCCAAACGCCAGGCGGAGTGGGTGCGCACCACCTGGTACCTACCCCTCAGGAAGGAGGCGGAAAAAGAGCTGGCCGATTTCCTGAAAGATCCCGAAAGGCAAGGGGTCTTCGCCCAGGCGGAGGTGGGGCGTCCCTGGAGCCAGGACCCGGAGCTGGTGGTCTGGTATAGCTACCTGGAAGAGGCCCTGGAAAGGAGCCTCAAACAGGGGGTAAGGCCCGTGGCGGCCCTCGAGGAGGCCCAGAAAAAAGCCCTGGCGGTGGAAAGGCGGTAGGGCACCTTCTTTGGGCACCTACGGCGCCCGGTAGGGGGAGAAAAGGCCGGATACCCCTCCGACAAGGAGGGTGGTAAAATCCCCTCCATGAAAAAGCTGGTTGCCCTGGTCCTCTTCCTCCTTCCCGGCCTAGCCCAGGTGGAGGTTTCCTTCTGGCACTCCATGGATGGCCCCGCGGGCCGGCTTCTCTCCAGCTTCGCCCAGGAGTTCAACGCCCGGCAAGGGCTTTACCGGGTCACCCCCCAGTACGCGGGGGACTACCGGGATGCGGAAACCAAACTGGTGGCCTCCTTACGCACGGGAAGCCAACCCGTGCTTTTCCAGGCGGAGATCAGCTTCTTCCCCCGGCTCGTGGGGGAAGGCCGGGCCGTAGCCCTGGACGCCTACCTGAACCTAGACCGGGCCTTCCTGGAAGACCTCTTTGAACCCGCCTGGAACTACGGGGTCATGGATGGCAAGCGTTACGGCCTTCCCCTGAATACCTCCACCCCCGTGCTCTTCTACAACCTGGATGTCTTCCGGGCCAAAGGGCTTAAGGCCCCAAGGAACTGGAAGGAGTTTGAGGAGGTGGCCAAGGCCCTTACCTCCCGCCAGGCCAAGGGCTTCATCTTCGTCACCGACCCCCAGGCCTGGCTTTTTGAGGCCATGGTGACCAGCCGGGGCGGGAACCTGGTGCGGGAAGGCAAACCCAACTTTACCTCCAAGGAGGCCCTGGAGGCCCTGGAGATGCTCTGGCGCCTGAACAAGGCGGGGGCCCTTTCCGCAAGGAACATGGCCGAGGCCACTTTCGCCCAGCTGGACTTCGTGCGCACCAAGGGAATGATGGTCATGGCCTCCATCGCCAACTGGCCCGCCGCCGAGAACTTCTCCTTCGCCTTCACCCTGGGGGTGGCCCCCGTTCCCCGGGAGCCCGGGGGAAGGGTGCCCATGGGCGGAGCCCAGCTTTTAGTCCTGCGGGGGGCCACGGAAGCCCAGGTGCGGGGAGCCCTGGAGTTTTGGAAGTACCTCATGGAACCCGGGAACGTGGCCCGCTGGGTGGAGGCCAGCTACTACGTCCCGGTACGCAAGTCGGCCATCCCCCTCCTGGAGGGCTTCTATCGGGAAAACCCCTTCCGCAAGGTGGCCTTTGAGCAGATCGCCTATGCCCAGGAGCGCCCCCGCATCCCCCAGTTCTCCGCCTGGGCCAGCGTCCTGGCCGAGGCCCTGGAAAGGGCGCTAAAGGGTGGCGTACCTCCCCAGCGAGCCCTGGAGGAGGCCCAGAGAAAAGCGGAGGCCATCCGGTAACGCCCCCGAAAGACCCCCTAAAATGGCAGGGATGCGCCTAGGCTTTAGCCCCTTCAATGCGGAGATGGGGTACGAGGAGGCCTTCCGCCTGGCAGCGGAGCTGGGGCTGGACCTCGAGGTTCCCTACGACCTGCACGAGGTCCTGCCCCTGCCGGATGCCAGGGCCTTGCGGGCCACCGGGGAGGCCTTAGGAGTAGGGTTCACCCTCCACCTCCCCTTCGTGGAGATGAACCCGGCCAGCCTTATCCCCAGCGTCCGCGCCTTGGCGGAGGAGCGCCTGAAGCGGGCCCTGGAGTTTGGCGAGGCCCTGGGGGCCAAGGTGGGCGTGCTCCACACCGGCCAGGTGCCCGTGCGTCACCCCATGGCCTTAAGCCTGGCCCGGGAGGCCTTGGAAAAGACCCTCTCCTCCCTCCTTCCCCTCCCCTTTCCCGTGGCCCTGGAAAACCTGGCCCTATCCGAGGAGGACCTCCTCCGGGGCCCGGAGGAGCTAAAAGCCCTCCTGGAACGTTTCCCCCAGTACGGCTTCTGCCTGGACGTGGGCCACGCCCTGGTGGAGCTTGGCCCCCAAGGGCCTTTCCTCTACTGGGAGGCCTTGGGGAATAGGCTTCTCCACCTGCACCTTCACGACAACCACGGCCAACGGGACGACCACCTGCCCGTGGGTACAGGAAGGGTGCCCTGGGAAAGGCTGGCCCCCTATCTAAAGGCATTCCCTGGGACCGCGGCCCTGGAGGTAAGCGGGGGCCCGGCAGGGGTGCGGCAAAGCTGGGCCCGGCTGCACGCCCTCCTGGTCTAGAGGCCCTTCCCTACCCGTGTCGGGAATCATAAGCGGGGACATCTGTCCTTGGCGGGGTACGCTTATAGTAGTGGAGTGGGGTTTTGTACCCCCCTTCACAAAGGGAGGCAGAATGGTCGTAGACCGGATTGAGGTGTACCTGGATGGGGCCAGCGAACCCCTGGCGGTTCTTAGGGAACCCCCTTACCGGCTAAACCTGGACACCCGCAAGATCCCGGATGGGGAGCACGTCTTACGGGTGGTGACCCATTTCCGTGGGGGAGGCGAGGAGATAAGGGAGATTCCCTTCACCGTAAACAACTACCCCGACGTGATGGTCCTGGGCCTGGACGAGGGGGGGGAAGTGGCGGGGACCCTCGAGCTCCGCCTGGCCGTGGGGGAACCCGAGCTCCCCGTGGAGCCGGTGCGCTTCAACCCCATCTGGTACGTGGTGGCCTCGGTGATCGTGCTGGGCAGCATCTGGGCCTACTTTGCCCTTTCCCCTGCAGCGGAGAGGATAGCAACCGAGCTGGCCCCCCCGGCCCAGGAAACCCAGGCCCCAAAGGAGGGCCCTGGCCCGGCCGCCAGCGTGGACCCGGCCCTCATGGAAAAGGGCAAGTCCATCTACGAGGCCAACTGCGCCGCCTGCCATGGGGCAGGCGGCCAGGGGATGCCCCCGGTCATGCCCGCCCTGGCGGGCAACGCCAACCTAAAGGATGCCCAGATGATCCTGGGCACCGTAAAGAACGGGCGTGGGGCCATGCCGGCGGTGGGGGCCGCCTTCTCGGAGGAGGAGCTCAAGGCCGTAGCCACCTACATCCGCAACAGCTTCGGCAACAGCTTCGGCCCGGTGGAGTAAGGGGGGCTAAAGAATGTACCGCAACGACCCGATCCTTCCCACCTTCGCCCTCATCCTGGCCTTAGGCCTCTTCTATATGGCCTACCTGGATGGGCTCCACATCGCCCGCCTCCTGGGCCACACCCCAGAGGAGCTCTCCGTGGGCCAGATCGGCCTGATGGCCTTTGGCGCCGTCCTCCTCCTCTATGGCCTCATCGGCCTGGTCTCCTACTGGCTAGAGGGCGTGGAGCTCCGCCCCGGCCGTCATTTTCCCGCCCCCTCCACAGCTCCTGTGGCGGTAGGGGTTATCCTGGTTCTCCTCCTCACGGCCCTTTCCGGCTTCTTCGTCCGCCTCATGGTTTACTCCGCCCAGACCGGGCACAACCCCACCTGGCTCCAGGGCTTGGTTTTTGGGGCCATCAGCCTGGTGGTGGCCATCCTTTTGGGCATCTACAAGAAGTACTTCGGCCGGGACGAGGCAGTTACCGAGGAGGAGAAGAGCCACTTCCCCTGGTAAGAGGTGAGGTATGGACGAACGCGAGATTCGCTTGCAACGATCCCGCAGGCGGCTTTTCCTGAAGACCGCCATCGGCACCGGAATCGGCCTTTCCCTGGTTTCCGCCTTCTACGTGGGGGCCAGCCTGCGTCCCAAGGCCGAGGTCACCCCGGAGAAGGAGCCCTTGAAGCCGGGGGACATCCTGGTCTATGCCCAGGGCGGGGGGGAGCCCAAGCCCATCCGCCCTGACGAGCTAAAGCCCGATGCCCCCTTTGTCCTGGCCTACCCCATGGACCCCAAGAGCAAGGTGGTGAAGGGCGGCGAGGCCAAGAACACCGTCTTGGTGGTACGCTATCGCCCTGAGGAGCTCTCTCCCGAGGTGGCCCAGCACGGGGTGGAAGGCATCGTGGCCTTTTCCGCCGTCTGTACCCACCTGGGCTGCATCATAAGCCAATGGGTGGCGGACAGGAAGGCGGGCCTTTGCCCTTGCCACGGAGGGACCTTTGACTTTGCCCAGGGGGCCAAGGTGGTGGCCGGACCCCCGCCCCGGCCCGTACCCCAGCTTCCCCTCAAGGTGGAGGGGGACGTCCTGGTGGCCGCCGGGGAGTTCCTGGGCGAGGTGGGGGTGAAGGCGGAAGCGGGCTTCTGCCGCCACGTCTAGGAGGGAAGCATGTACAAGTGGCTAGACGAACGCCTGGACCTCACCGGCTTTTACCAAAAGGTCCTGCGCAAGGCCTTTCCGGTGCACCACTCCTTCTTCCTCGGGGAGATCACCCTCTTTGCCTTCATCGTCCTGGTGCTCACCGGCATCTTCCTCACCTTGAACTTTGAGCCCTCCATCCGGGAGGTTAGGCTCCCCGATGGCCGCACCGTGCCCGCGGCCTATGCCAGCGTTCTCTACATTGATAGCCTCCCCTTCGGGGCGGTGATCCGGAGCCTCCACCACTGGTCGGCCCACGTGATGATCGCCGCCGCCTTCTTGCACATGCTCCGCATCCTGCTTTCGGGAGCCTACAAGAAGCCCCGGGAGCTCAACTACCTGGTGGGCCTAGGCCTTTTGGGTCTGGCGGTGGTCACCGCCTTCACGGGCTATGCCCTGCCTTACGACAACTACGCGGTCACCGCCACCCGCATCGGCTACGGGATCGCCGCCTCCATCCCCTGGGTGGGGTCCACCCTGGCCCAGGTGATGTTCGGGGGGGAGTTCCCCGGTTCCGAGAAGGCCATTCCCAGGCTCTATAGCCTTCATGTCCTCTGGCTTCCCCTGCTTCTCATGGCCCTCATCGGGGTGCACCTGGCCATCATGATGAAGCAGAAGCACACCCAGCCCCGCTATGCGGCAAGGGTGGCCCCCGGGAGGATCCTCGGCGTGCCCATGTACCCCCAGCAGCTGGTGATGATGGGCATCCTCTTCGCCCTGTACGTGGGCATCATGACCCTGATCGCCGGGGCTTTCCTTGCTCACCCCATCGAGGCCTTTGGCCCGCCCACCCCCAACACCCCCGCGGTCAAGCCCGACTGGTACTTCCTCTGGATCTACGGCATCCTGCAGCTCATCCCCTCCACCTGGGAGTTCCACCTCTTCGGGGCCACCATCGGGCCGGAGTTCATCGGGGGGGTGGTAATCCCCGGGCTCCTGGGCCTGGTGGGCCTCCTTTTGCCCTTCCTGGACACCCGCAAGGACAAGATGCGCTACATGGAGCTCCCCTCGGAACACCCGGTGCGCACCAGTGTGATCCTGGCCCTTCTGGTCTTCTTCCTCATGACCACGCTGGCCGGGTACAAGATCGACTTCCAGCAACAAGGCTCCATCCTGGGGAACAACGCCGTGCTCTGGAGCCTGGTCCTGGGTGGGCCCTTGCTCACCTACATCGTCTCCTACACCCTGCTCCGCATCTTCTTCGGGAAGGAGGAAGCCCCCCACAAGGCCTAGATGGGGTTAGAAGAAGGGCCCCCGCCACAGGCGGGGGCCCTAGCGTTTCCCTCCGGCCTAAGAGGACTTTTCCTCCTCGAGGCCCAGGCTTGCCAGAAGATCGCCGTAGAGGTCGCCCAGCTTCACGCTGGCGCTTGCCGTGGGCACCGCGGAGGCATCGTACAGGTTGTACTCGGCCACGGCCCCGTACTCGTACTCCCGGCGCTCCTCTTTTACCGCCCAGCGGGGTCCGGGCTTCCTCTTGCCCCGGGCCTCCTTCCCCTTGGCCCGACGGGGCCGCTCCTCCTCGGCCTTGGGAGGAGGCGGGGGCAGAAGGCGCTTGCGGGAGAGGGAGATGCGTTGCTCCACGGGATCGATGTTGAGGACCACCACCTCCATCTCCTCCCCCTTCTTGAAGAGGGCGGCGGGGTTTTCGACGCGCCCGTGGTCCAGCTCGGAAATATGAACCAGGCCCTCCATACCCGGCTCCAGCTCCACGAAGACCCCGAAGTCGGTGATCCCGGTAACCTTGCCCTTGACCACGGTGCCCGGAGGGTACTTCTCGGTGAGGAGTTGCCAAGGGTCGGGCTGGGTCTGCTTAAGGCCCAAGGAGAGGCGGCGCTCGGCAGGGTCCAGCCTCAAGACCACCGCCTCCACCTCCTCCCCTTCCTTCACCACCTCGGAGGGGTGCTTGGGCCTTTTGGTCCAGGAAAGCTCGGAAATGTGGATGAGCCCCTCGAGGCCAGGTTCCACCTCCACGAAGGCCCCGAACTGGGTGAGGCCCACCACCTTGCCCCGGACACGGCTTCCCACCGGGTACTTCTCGGCCACCGTGGTCCAGGGGTCGGGGATGAGGGCCTTGATGGAGAGGTTCACCCGCTCCTTCTCCGGGTCCACGGAAACCACCTGGGCCCGCACCTTCTGGCCCTTGTGGATCACTTCTTTGGGGTGGTTAAACCGCCCCCAGGTGATCTCGGAACGGTGCACCAGGCCGTCCACCGGGCCCAGGTTCACAAAGGCCCCGAAGTCGGTGACGTCCACCACCGTACCCTCCACCACCTGCCCGGGCTGGAGGCTCTGGAAAAAGGCCTCCTTGGCCCGCTTCTGCTCCTCTTCCAACACCGCCCGACGGGAGAGGAGAACCCTCCCCTTTTTGCGGTTAAACTCGATGATTTTCACCAGGATCTGCTGGCCCACGTAGGCATCCAGGCTGGGGATGCGCCTGAGGTCCAGCTGCGAAGCGGGGATGAAGGCGGATACACCATCCAGGTCGGCAATCACGCCTCCCTTGACCTTCTCCTTGACGGTGACGGTCACCGGCTCGCCCTTCTCATAAAGCTCCCGGATGCGGTCCCAGTGCTCCGTGGCCTCCACCTTTTTACGGGAAAGGAGGACCTGGCCGGTTTCCGGATCCACCTTGGTGACCTGAACCCGCACCAGATCCCCAGGCTTCAGAAGGGCCTTCAACTCCTCCTCAGGAAGGGACTTCTCCGTGAGTTCGTTAAAGGGGATGATGCCTTCCGTCTTCGCGCCGATATCTACCGCCACACCCTCTGAGCCCACCAAGACCACCTTGCCCGTCAGGACCTGCCCGGGGCGCACGCGTTTTTCCAAGCGGGCCTCGGTCTCCTGCAGGGCCTCTTCCATGCTGAAGGCCTGGTCTGGGGTCAAGTTGGCTTCGCTGACCTGGGTCGCCTTTTCTTCCATGCCGCCTCTTTCCTCCTTACGCGCCTTCTAGGGAAGGCGGGCGCATCTTGCGCACGTCCACACGAAAAGGAGGGGGAGAAGCCTCACTCCCCGCTTCCGTGTGAACCGGCCCCGAAGGGCATACCCTTCCTTTATACCACGGGGAGGCCCCCTTGCCAAGAGGCTGTAATTGGCCACTACATTTGAGACACCTTGGGGAACCGACCCCTCCTGTATCTTAGCCAGGAACCCTAAGGGGGCAAGGCCACCCAAGGCCATGTGGGGCCTTCTGCGGT